>JAOZMU010000012.1 GCA_029934165.1 Bacteroidales bacterium | reverse complement strand
GAGAATTTATTAAATTTTCTGCCATCGAAATTAATAAATCTTTATTTATCTTAACTTCTGCATCTAACCAAGTCATTATTATTTTCTTAAACACAATCCTGACTTCGTAATTTGGGATTTTTAATTTATGGTTTCCATATTTCCCTTTTCCTACTTGTGTTAAATAACCATTATACGTTAATAATGTCCACAATAGTTCTCTATTTGTTTCAAAATCAGCAAATACAAAATCGTCAGCTAGTTCTTTTTCTATTATTTTTCCTTCTATTAAATCTTGTATTTTTTCCTTTACTCCCGGCTCCGTAATCCTATCTTTTATTAAAGTTGGGTCGCCAGTGTTTACCCAGTATGCTCTAAATCCAGCTTTTTCATTTGTTATGTAGCTTACAATAGACCATGGATTGTAAATATTTTTTGTGTTTTCAAATGTATATCCATCATACCATTTACTAATTTCATTAATTCTGTCCTGCAAATCAAAATAGCTTAATATTTCTGTTGTTTCTTTTTTCGTAAATCCGAATTTATCAGAAAAATATGGCATAGTAATTCCATAAACTTCAAAATTATTCCATTCCGAAAAAATACTCTCTCTACTTACTCGCATAACGCCTGTTAGAAGTCCTTTTTTTAGATTATCTTCGTTTCCTTTAAAAGCTTCGCCAAGAAAACTTTGCATAAAACTTATTACTTTTTGATAGTACGTCTTATTTTCTTTGTCTTCAGATTTTATTGGGCTGTTTGTATTAGAAAAAGCACTTATTATTGGTGCATCGTATTCATCTACAAGTATTATAACTTTTTTGTTGGAATCAGATGTTAAATAATTAGCAAGATTTAATAGACTTTCTTCATATTCTGATTGGTCTGCTGTTTTTGAGATTATGGCTTCAAATGTTTGTTTCTCGTCCTTCTCTATTTTATCAGATTTTAAAAGATACCTATGTTCCTTATATAATTTTGAAATAAGAATTTTAAATTTTTTCAAACACTTATTCCAGTCAGTTTCTTTTACTTTTTTCAGTGAAACATTTATTACCGGATATTTATTTTGATGTTTTTCACAAAAGTCTTTTTCCTTAGAAATTTCAAAATCTGCAAACAATTTAGCACTATCTGTTTTTCGAATATCAAAAAAATGCTCAATCATCGACAGGTTTAATGTTTTGCCAAACCGTTTAGGACGAGGCATTAACATAATATAGTTGCCGTTATCAAAAAACTCTTTTATAAGCATTGTTTTATCAACAAAATAGCCGTTGTCTTCTATTATTGTTTTAAAATCGGAACTGCCTTTGCGTATTACCTTTTTTGGGTTCATTTTTGAATGCTATAAGCTAAGTGAATACGAATTGGCTTACGCCTGATAATATTCATGTTAAGGTCTAAGACCTATTTTTTATGAAACGTTTAAGCTGTGAATTAACAACTTAGGTTAATAAAAAGCGTAAGAACTTTTGTAAGAGTACTTATAAAATTTATTGGACTAAGTTATTTTTCATTTTTCGAATATTGATTTTCAACAAAAATACTATTTATTGTCGCATTTTGCAAAAATCAAGGCTTTGTGATGGAATAAGTTTAGCATTATTATTTTCTAAGACAAATTTTAAGTTAATAATGCTATTTATTAGAACGAAGATTAAATTAACCTATACCATTATTTGCTGTTTGTAGCTGATTTTCAGTCAAATAATAAATCGTTGTCTCAATATTAAAAAGTGCAGGACACTTAGGAATTGTATGTAACTTAATTTTCGGATATCAAAACACCGACTACAAAATGCTGTAATCGGTGTTTTGACAAAATTTTCCTCATTGATTTATTCTTCCTCTTGTTGTTTTCTAAATGCCTCAAAATCAAACAATAACGAAAACCTAACGGTGTTTTGCATTGGGTGATTTTGTGCTGTTGGTATCAAATATGCAAAATCGACTCCAAATACATTCAGTTTTAGACCAACGCCTACGGTAAAATACTTTCGGTTTCCTTTTGTTTCGTGTTCGTTGAAATAGCCAGCGCGAACAGCAAATTGATTTGCATACCAATATTCTAGCCCAACGGAATACATTATCTCGTGTAACTCTTCTTTCATTCCGCCAGGAGCATCGCTAAAAGACTGGAAAATTCCGGTTGGGACAGCAACATCGTCGTCCATTCCCTCAATGATTTCGCCATCAACACGAGCCGGCGGTGTTGGCACAAGCAACTTGTTGACATCCAACGCAAGTGTTACTTTGTTGTATGCATCAATTTCTGTTGTTAGAGCCGTACCGAGCCTCATGTTTATTGGTAAAAAATGCTGCTCAGAATCATCGGTGTACGATATTTTTGTGCCAATATTCGAGATATTTAACCCAAAAGCTAAGTTTGCTTTTTTGTCCGATATTTTAATGTCGTTTTGATAATAGGCTGATATATCGGCAGATACGGCATGTCCCGGATGTGTTTTTGTGTTTCCAGAATATGCTCCTCCCGTCAAATTTGAGTAGATGTAGCGCATGGAAATCCCGCCAGAAAAATGCTTCGACATTAGCATTGAGTATGAGCCTGTTAGGGCAAACTCGTTGGGGTTATGCGTGTTTAATAAGTTTCCACTATTGTCGGTGAAGTTTATGTTTCCTAATGAAAAATACCTTACTGATGCTCCGACAACTTGCCGTTTATCAAGACGATAGTAGCCAGAAAGGTAAGCTATGCTAATGTCATCAACGAGGTTTCGTAGCCAAGGTGTGTACGAGAGTGCTACTCCCATATCATTTTCGATGAAAACCAACTTGGCTGGGTTCCAATGGATTGCGTTTGCGTCTGGGCTAATTGCCACACCAACGTCCCCCATTGCTCCTGAGCGAGAATCGGGTGCTACCATTAGAAATGGTGTTGCTGTTGTGATGACGTTTAGCTTTTCGCTTAGTTCTTGTCCTGAGAGATTGCCTGGGTTTATTGGGTCGTCTTTTTGGGCAAAGCTATTTGCGGAAAGAATTAATATTTGTGCTGCGATTAATAAAATTGAAATAATGTTCTTCATTGCTAAATTTATTAAGTTAAACTATGATTAGTAAATTAATAATTAAACACTTAGTACTATTTATTTAGAAAAGTGTTGTTTGTTTTTGTGTACATTAACGTTTTTTAGATGATACTTTATTGTGTTTTAAATTTTTTTGACAAAATTATAACAAATAGATTTGTTCGTCAAACTTTTTGTTTAGAACAAAAATCAAATCAAGCTATACCATTGTCTGCCATTTTTAACTGGTTTTTCAGTTGAACAGCAAATTTTTATCTCAATATAAAAATTAAGGTCTAAGACCTATTTAATGTTGCTTACGCATTTCTGCAAAGTTCACTTAATCAGCGAAATATGAATAAGTAAATATGTAAAAACTTTTGTATGAGTGCTTAAAAGGAACTTATCGTAGAATCACGAGTTTTTCGATTTTTTCTACGCTTTTTCCGGCAGGTGTTCGCACTTTTAGTTTATAGACGTATGCACCGCGTCCGATTTTGTCGCCGTAGTCGTCCAGACCGTCCCAAGGTATTGGTTCAGAGAGAAATCCGTCAGAATTTATGCCAGCATCTATCGTTTTTATTAATTTGCCTGAGAGTGTAAAAATTTGCACCAGAACTTCGAGTTCGTTGTATGGTTGATTATGTTCAAAATAGAACGATGTTTTTGTTGTGAAAGGATTTGGGTAGTTGAATAACCTATTGATTATCAGCTCTGATGATGAACTTACAATAAATTCTGTGTATGCTTCGCTTGAGTTGTTTACGACATCCCAAACTTTGAGTTTTAGGCTGTGTAACCCGTTGCTGAGGCTGGAAAGGTTGTATTCGATTTTTCCGCTTTGGTAGCTATCAAGGTCGGCAATGTAAGATTCGTTAAGCCCTGTTTTTGAGCTTGTTTCATCGTCTATCATTGCAGTAATATCGTGTCCTATTCCGTTCCCAACGGTGTTAATTCCGCTTTCGTCTGTAACGTAGGCTATGATTTTTGGATTCTCATCGGTTATGCCACCAAAAAAGAAATTTTCGTCGTTGAGATATAATTTAATTTCTGGTCCTTCTGTGTCCGTTATCCCCGTGTTTGAAGAGCCTCCGATAATAAAATCGTTATTGTATCCGCTTGCTGTATTTGTCGGACTATAAGCAAAGTAGCTAATTTTTCCCTTTCCGTATTTGTATGCAATATCTTTTGGCACGATGAAAGTGAAAGAAAATGCACCGTTTGTAACGCTGGCTTTTCCTTTGTACAAAATGTTGTTCTGCACATCAAATGTAAATGGTTCATTGCCATCGTTTGAGAGTGTTGTGATTGATGTTTCTTTATCGAAAACTGTTGAGTATATGTAACCATTGAAATCGGATAATGTTTCGTTAGTTTTCCGATTTTTTAATGCTCCGCTTACGGTTACTTTTTCCAATGCTTGGATTGTATCGACTTCGATAGAATTTATCTCCATTGCTGTTGAATAAATGCTGTCGTTTGGTGTGTTTAGGCATAATGCTGGGTCGCCAAGAAGTGAGAAATTTCTTTTGTTTATGTCGTTTCCAACAGCAATTTTTCCAAACCTGAATGCGTCTCCAAGTCTCATTTTTTTACCGTTGGAAGCGTTATCTTTCAGGAATAAATACTTATAAATTGCTTTATTAAGCCTTGCATTGTTAGTAGAATAAACCAAACGCGTTGTTGTTAGCAGTGCAATTCCGCCACCGCGTGGATTAAGCAATACGTTTTCGCCCGCCGATGTTCGCTCCCAGTCGTCATAACGACTAAATTCGCACGTTGCGGTAATGAAAAGTGGCAATTTTTTGAAATTTGTCCAAGAATTTACATCGCTCATCGAGATGAAGTTTTCGTGTCCAAGTCCAATTTCATTTCCGTGTCCGGTGTAATTGAAGAGAACTGCACCCTTTCGTATTGCATTGCTTATTGCCTGATTTACTGTCGGATAGCGTTGACCGCCCGGTGTTGAAACTTGTTTATAGGCATCTGCAAAAATCTTTTCGGTATTGAAACCTGGCATTTTGTTTCGTACCATAACAGTCAGTTCGTCAGCTTGTTCCATGTGATTATTATTGTCTTCATCGTCGGCAAGAAAACAAAGTTGATTTTGCCAAATGCCATCGTTTTCTTTTTTTGCATACTCATAAATCTTGTTTAAAATATTGGCTGCCTCCGTTGTTGTTTGCACCGGAAACCGACCAACTCCAATATCAAGAAATCCGATTGAGCCTCCTTCGTCATCGTCAAGTAGCCCGAAAAAATCATCGGCAACAAAAGACTTAACGTAAGACAATGAATTGTAGGATTGATAAGTAGGTAAAATATTGCTGTTATTGTCGTTGCTGGCAATGTTTCCGAGATTATCGTACGAGCCATCGCCAAAAAGAAGCAAATACCGCAAAGTATCAGTTTGCGTTGCTCGGCGATGTACCATTTTCACGAAATTTCTAATCGCTCCAGCATCTGCAATTCCCGACGAAAATTCGTTATAAATTTTCTGGGCATTCACCACCACAACATCTAATTGGTCGCTATCTTTATGAAAATCAGCCAATTCCTGAGCCTGTGCCATAAACATTTCGGGTGCTACAATAATCATGTCGGCAACCTGAGTACTGTGTAGATTTTGATTTTCTATTTCACCCAAATTTTCGCCAGATGTTATTGTAGAAAGTGCGCCAGATTCATTAAAAGCAATAAAATATTGTGGCTCATCTGTTGTTTGTGCCTTAAAACTAAGCACTTCGCCGCTCAAGGTTGCATTCATCAAAACGGGATTATTAAAATCTGTTACATTCCAGATTTTTGTTTGTGTCGTAGCATTGGAAACAGAAAACAGCGTGATTTTAGCCTCAGCTTCTTCTTGCTTATAACAGAATTTCAATGAGTTAGAAACCATTTTTAGTTCGCATGGCACATTGAGAGTTATAAAATCTAACCAACCCTCCGAAGAGCCATTGGGTTGATTATAAGTTATTGACACAGGAAGTTGTCCACCCGAAGGAGAAGCAATTTGGAAAATATCTATTTCATTTTTTGCGTAATAATCTTCGTGACTGAAAGTTACGGTCGGTACAGAAATTGTATTCACCGCTCCCGCAATCGAAATATCATAAGTGCTGACAACATTGGAACGACCTAAAACAGAGACTTTTGCCTGCAATTCAGCTCCTGCTACAATGTTTTTAAAAACAAATTTATTTGTAAAATCATAAGTCAAGTTTGTTTCAAAATGTTCGCCATACCAATATCGTCCAGATTTTACAAGGTTAACAGCTTCGTTTTCATAATGTTGCAAATCGAGATATGTGTTTACAGTTTGCTGCACGCTGCCAGAAATAGCTTGTTGAGACGCAACAGCCGATGCATTTCCAGAGGTAATATAATAATAACAAGTCCGAGAAAAAAGATTGGTCTCGGGCACAAACATATCTTCGGTATCGTTGTAGCTCCAAACTTCTGGTCCTTCGGCATAAAACACTAAACCATTGGCACTTTGAGCCGTTTTACACTCAACCAAATCATCAGCTATCGGCTCACTATTTTCGGCTGGTAAATTGCGCCCGCCATTGCCAAAAATACGCACCTGCGATGAGCTGGAAAAACCCATTGCTTGCAATTCGGTATTCGTAATTTGGTATATTCCGCTAGTTGTTACACCTACTTTTACCCATTTTCCGGAACTCAACACAGAAGTTGTTCGGAAAACATTTCTTTGCATAGGCAACAACTGCTGATGCTCTTTAACCAACTGAATATCAAAGCTAATCAATTTCTCAACCTGTCCTGTATTAGAATTTTTGCGCAACGGCAATACCGAAAGCTCCAAAACTGGCTGATAATTGCTACGAAAAATATTCTGAGAAATCTTAAACTCTTCGCCTACTACACCAAAACCGCCAATTATCGACAATTCGCTACTAGAAACTGGTTGGTATTTATGGTTTACGATTTTTGCCGTAACTTTCTTATTCCCAGAAAGATAAAACACTTCCGAAAAGTAAGGAAATCGCGTTGAGTAATCTGGAAAAATTGCTCCATCGAAATTCAAATAATGCGTCTCATTTGTATTATCGTTTGCATTATAACTACTTATTTTCCAGTCTATTTGCCGCGAAAAAGACGATTGCTTTTGTGCTACCAAAACCTGCACAGAAAAAAGCAAAAAAATAAAACTCAATAATAATAATTTATGTGCCATGCTCTTTTTAATATTAAGAAAAATATTTGCTATTGAACTGATAAACAGCAACAAACTGCAAATAATGGTACAAGTTAATTTGTGGTCTTTTTTAATGTTCATTTTGATAAAAATTTAAAAGTAAGCACATTTGTGCTGTTTATTAATCCCATTCTACTAAATACTCTTACAAAAATTCTTAGGCTTTTTATTAACCTAAATTGCTAATAATAAGCCAATACGCTTCATAAAATTGGTCTTAGACCTTACAAAGCATTCAGCAGACCACAAAAAAGTGATATAAATCAACTTCTACAATACAAAGATTGTTAGTACGTTTGTCAATTATAGAAACCTCTGACTTACATCGCTTTTCGGTGCGTTACTTCAAGTGCCTTGCGCTTTTTTAATCTTGAGAAAAATATTTGCTATTGAACTGATACACAGCAAATAGTGGAACAAGTTAATTTGTAGCTCTTCTAAGCCTAAAATATATTGTAAGGTCTTAGACCTATTTTTTATGAAACGTTTAAGCTGTGAATTAACAACTTAGGTTAATAAAAAGCGTAAGAACTTTTGTAAGAGTACTTATAAGTAAATTAAAAAATAAGAAGATATGTAAAGATAATTGACACTTTTGATGCTGTTATTAATCTGTATATCAACATAATACAAACTTAAAATTAACATTACGTGCTTAAACAGCAAAGAAACTTCGTAAATAATAAATCTTAGACATAGAACTGTTTCATTGGCAAAAAATTGGAGTGTTTATTCAAATTTCGCTTTATAACGCTGCAAGAGTTGCTTTATTGTTTTGAAAATGATAAAGGTTTATAAACCCAAGACGTAAAAACAACCAACATTTTTTCAGCCATTTAACAGCTTGAGTATCATAATATTACGACTATTTGCAAATAACTTTTTGCGCTTATCATGTTGTAAGATTTGTTCATAAAATCAATTCCAATAGAAAAAAGCATTATACGTGTTTTTGCAGACAGAAACAACAACTTAATGATAATCAGAATTTTTTGGGCGACTACGGGCTTTCCGCTTGTAGTTGCCTCGTGCCTTGCGTTTTTGGCAATGCGTTTAGCGGAGCTTCCTATCGGTCGCTCGCCAAAACGCAGCCAAAAATCGCAAGCCACTTCGGCAAGCTACCGCTACAATCCCTGCCGCGAAGTGCTTCGTAGCAAACGTTTTACATATTTTTGGCGACTGAATTAAAATACCACTACGTGGCGATTTTCAATTATAAAAAAAATTTATGAACAAACTCTGTATATCGACGTTGCTCATTGCATTTCTCTTTAATATTAAAGCTTTTTGTCAAGATGCGACATTTTCGCAGTATTATGCAAACCCGATTTATCTGAACCCAGCATTTGCAGGCAGCGAAAAGTGTCCACGCCTTGCTTTAAGCTACCGAAACCAGTTTCCAGAAATATCGCAAGCATTTCAAACCTATTCGGTTTCTTACGACCAATTTTTCGATGTTATTGATGGCGGCGTTGGAATACGGCTTGCAAACGACAGACAAGCCAGCGGTTTGATAAACACTTTTGAGGCTTCGGTTTGTTACTCGCATTTATTCTTAATAAAAAAAAAATACTCAATACGTGCTTCTTTGGAAGTTTCTTATCGGCAAAAAACTTTGGATTGGAATAATCTCGTATTTCCCGATATGATTGATATTTTTGGCGAAATTATCGGCGCAACAGGCGAGCCACAACAAGACCTAAACCACCAATATATTGATTTTGCAGCCGGTGTTGTTTTTGCATCTCCAAAGTTTTTTGCAGGCGTTGCTGCTCATCATCTAACTGAACCTTATGCAATTACGAAAAATGATACGCACGACAGATTGCACCGAAAATACACCTTTCATGCCGGAGCAAATATCCGTGTTGCCAGACAGACATTTTTGAGAACGCCACTAATTCTTTCGCCAAACATTATTTTTGAACAACAACAAACCTTTCAACAATTAAGTTACGGAACTTACGTTACAAAAAAACCACTAGTGGTTGGAGTGTGGTTTCGACACGATTTAAAAATGAACCCAGATGCGATGATATTTCTCATCGGGACATACTACCGAAATTTCAAATTCGGATACAGTTATGACCTGATAATGACACCACTTCGGAGCGCAACGTTGGGCACACACGAGATTACTTTTGGAATGATTTTTGATTGTTCTCCTAGTAGAAAAAAACGAGGAGCTGTCAAATGTCCTGAATTTTAGATAATTTTGAACTATAATCTAAAAACTCTTATAACTATGAAACTAACAAAATTAGTAAACTTAATTGGCATTTTGTCCATATTAAACTTCGCTTCCTGTGGACTCATGGGAAGTAGCGAAACCTCGGGAACAACAGGTTGGGAATATAACAACCCAGAAAATGGTGGTTTTGAGAATGTTGCCGACCTAGAACAACCAACAGGTCCGGGACTTGTACTCATCGAAGGTGGAGCTTTCACAATGGGACAAGTTGAGCAAGATGTTATGTATGAATGGAATAACATGCCTCGAACCGTAACACTATCATCATTTTATATGGATATGTACGAAGTTTCCAACCTTGATTATCGCGAATATTTATATTGGATTCGTCGTGTTTTCGTGAGCTACCCACAGGTTTATGACGATGCTGTTCCCGACACTTTGGTTTGGCGCAGAAGACTGGCATACAACGAACCTTATGTAGAATATTACTTCCGACACCCTGGTTACGATATGTACCCTGTTGTTGGTGTTAGTTGGAAAAAAGCCGAAGCATATTGCAACTGGCGAACCGACCGTGTAAACGAACAACTACTCATTGATGCCGGATTTTTGCTCGAAAATCCAAGTCAAGTAGATGACGACAATTTCAACACCGAAGCCTATCTTGCAGGTCAATACGAAGGACTTTTCAAGGAGCGTAAAAAAGACCTTGACCCAAACAAAGACGACAGAAATATACGTATGGAAGACGGAGTTCTTGTACCAAGATACCGCTTACCAACCGAAGCCGAATGGGAATTTGCAGCTATTTCTCTCATCGGCGAAACCACAGAAGAGCGTGTTTATAGCCGCAGACTATATCCTTGGAGTGGACACTTTTTGCGTAACGACAAAGAAGACCATTTAGGTAAAATGCAAGCAAACTTTCAGCGTGGGCGTGGAGATATGATGGGAGTTGCAGGCGCACTTAACGATAACGCAGCCATCACTGCACGTATTGATGCCTACTGGCCAAACGATTACGGATTATATTGTATGGCTGGAAATGTAAACGAATGGGTACAAGACGTTTACAGACCATTATCTTTTACCGATTTTGAAGAATTTCGCCCATTTCGTGGTAATATCTTCAAAACAAAAGTTAGAGACGAAGAAGGAAATGTTGCCGACAAAGACAGCTTGGGTAGAGTTCAATACATAGAAATAACCGAGCAAGAGGCAATGAATAGATATAACTACGACAGAGCTGACAACAGAAACTACAAAGATGGTGATGTACGCTCAACTATTGACGCTGGCGATGGCTGGAATGTTTCAAACGAGGCAAAAGGCTCGAACCGAATGTACAAACAAGACAAAACGTCATTAATCGACGATGAATCAAGAGTATTCAAAGGTGGTGGCTGGCGCGACATGGCATACTGGCTAGTCCCCGGAACACGACGTTACTTAGCCGAAGACTTGGCACGCGATGACCTCGGTTTTCGTTGCGCAATGACAAGAATAGGTAGCAACGGCGGGCATTAAACCAAAGTCCATTAGCATCACACAAAAGTTTTTGTGTCTAATTTAACGTAAATTACTCACAGGGCTTGTTCATAAAAAACTATCTGCTGCCGATGTGCTTAAAGCCACACCAATAGTGGTGTCGCTATGTGTTTATTGAATATTATTTCAACAAAATATTTATTATCTTGCAAGCCTTCGTTGACATTGACGAAGGCTTTTTTTATGTTCGTTCTCAATAAATTATAACGCAAAATGACCACTAAACAGATATACGAACTTTTTAAAGTTCATAGACTTATATCCACTGATTCTCGAAAAATAGAAAAAAACAGTATTTTCTTCGCGCTTCGTGGCAAAAGTTTTGATGGAAATAAGTACGCAAAAAAAGCCATTGAAGAAGGTGCGTCTTTTGCAATTGTTGACGACAAAACCGTGGCAGACAATAACCGTATTATCCTTGTAAACAACACTTTGAAAGCATTGCAAGACTTGGCAACCTATCACAGAAAACATTTGCAAACAAAAATAATTGCGATAACCGGCACAAACGGAAAAACAACAACCAAAGAGCTTATTGGTAGAGTTTTACAGACGACATATAATACACTAATCACAAAAGGAAATCTAAATAATCACATCGGAGTTCCACTTACATTACTATCGATAACAAAAAAAACAGAAATTGCTGTAATCGAAATGGGAGCAAATCACCAGTACGAAATTGATTTCTTATGTAAAATAGCGCAGCCAGATTTTGGCATAATTACAAACATCGGACGCGCACACCTTGAAGGTTTTGGCTCGATAAATGGCGTAATTAAAACAAAAACAGAACTTTTCGACTATCTACGGCTCAATAATGGGACAGTATTCGTAAACACAGAAAACGAAATTATACGCACGCATAGCGTTGGATTGAACAAAATTTCATACGGAAAAACTTCCAATGATTTTTGTCAAGGCATGCAATTAGACTCCGATGAATTTGTAGCACTAAATTGGAAAACCGAAAATTTATCACCAAAATATCAAAAAACGACATCTCAATTATTTGGCAACTACAATTACGAAAATATACTTGCTGCTATTTGCATTGGCGCGTATTTTGGCGTAAAAATAAAACAAATAAATAAAGCAATTTCGGAGTATTCGCCAACCAATAATCGCTCACAAAAGCTTAATACTAAATCAAATACAATATTCCTAGATGCGTACAACGCAAACCCAATGAGCATGAAAGCAGCTCTGACGAACTTTGCAGAAATGAAATTTAAAACCAAAATTGTTTGCCTCGGCGATATGCTAGAATTGGGCGATGAATCCGAAAAAGAACACGCAAAAATTCTCCACTACCTCCACAAAAGCGATTTTGCAAGCGTTTTTTTAGTCGGCAAACTCTTTGCAGACGCTACAAAAACAGATAAAAAAGACGCTACTTATCGGACTTTTACAAATACGACCGAATTACTCAATTTCCTAAAATCCAATAAGCCAAAAAACGCACATATTCTAATAAAGGCATCACGAGGCATTGGACTCGAAAAAATTGTACAAACCCTCTAAGTATCAGCAATGAACATAACACTTATAGCAATCGGTAAAACAGCATTCAAATATTTAGACGAAGGCATTAAACTATATCAAAATAGGTTAAAACACTATATAAAATTTGAGCTTAAAATAATTCCTGATGTAAAAAACGCTGGCAATTTATCCGAAAAACAACTAAAAACAAAAGAAGGCGAATTACTTAATTCCGTCCTTTCAAAAGCCGATTATGTTGTTCTGTTAGATGAGAATGGCAAGCATTTTGGGTCTGAAGAATTTGCTACCTCCCTTCAAAAAAAAATGAATGGAAGTGTTCGACACCTTGTGTTTATTGTTGGTGGCGCATACGGATTTTCAGAGGCGATACAACGCATTGCAAAAGAGAAAATTGCGCTTTCATTAATGACATTTTCACATCAGATGGTGCGTCTGATATTTATTGAGCAACTTTATCGCGCAATGACGATACTCCGTGGCGAACCGTATCATCACAAATAGAACAACAACTCCATGAATTTCAAAAGATTATTCTTCATTCTTCGTTTCTATATACTCGCCATTTTAATTGGATTGCTTGCGTGGAGCTACGAAATTGCATACAAACAAATTTTAGGCACCGACGATTCAAAAGGATTTAACGCTGAGGTTGTCCAAAATGTACTTCATCGGAAACAATCCATTACAGGTCAACTACTTAGTAGAATGGAAAAATTGCAAGTAGCCGAAACCACGAGCTTATATTTGCAATTTGATTCCATCTACAACGCTAGTATCTTTCAAAACGAAGGAATTGTTTTATTAACCTATCGAAACGACTCATTAATCTGGTGGTCTGATAATTACGTTCCAGTAAACAAAAATTATTCAAAACTTCCGCTCGACACAAAAATAGTAAAACTAAACAACGGAATTTATCTTGCAGAATCTCTGACTGTCGATAACAGTATTTACATCGGGCTTATACTCATTAAGCACAACTATTCCTTTGAAAATGAATATCTTGAAAACAAATTTCATAGAGATTTTGAGATTTCAAAAAATGTCAGGCTCTCCTTAAATTCGGGCGAATCCATCAAAGATATTTCCAACGAATACGTTTTTTCGCTAGTTCCGTCAAAATTCCAACTCCAAAGCGATACACAGTCATGGTTATCGACAATACTGTATTTTTTGGGACTCATACTTTTATTCTTTGCCGTATATCGACATTTCTATTTCTACGCAAAAAAACGTCCTTCACCGATTTGGGCATTGCTTCTATTTTCCTCCATTATCATTCTCAGGTTCATTATGTTGGAATTTAAAATTCCAGTAAATATCTACGAACTAGAGTTTTTTCGCCCCGAATTATTTGGGTATTCATTTTGGTTTTTCTCGTTAGGCGATTTTTTAATTAACTCAATACTGATATTTACAGTTGCGTATTTCTTTTCTCGCACCAATTCCAACGAGTATTTAACAAAAATTGTTTCCAAGCAAAAAAAACTTAACACGTATCTAATTGTTTTACTGGTATTTATATTTCTCGAATTGTATTTTTGGGCTATTTACGATTTATTCCGCAGCCTAATAGGTAGCTCAAGTATTCCATTTGAGGTTTACAAAACCCTTGATTTGAATTTCTACACATTTATTGGTTTTACAATTTTGGGGATTTTGTATGCCGCCTTTATGCTTATGCTAGAAAAGTTTATAGCATTATTCTGTAAAATAATAAAGATTAAGGAGTTCGTAATTATTTTTCTAATCGCGATGCCATTTCTTTTCATTTTTCCATCGCCAACTCAATACACTTCGGAAGTGTATTTTTATGCAGCATTTATACTTCTTGTAGGTATAATTACATTTCTAAAATTCCGCTCGCTAAATTACGAGTACTACACATATATTCTTATTGTTTTTATCATCTCAGAATTTACTGTCCTCTTTGTGCTTGATGTTGTGGACGATAAAGAACGTGGAGTCCGAGTTTTTCTTGCCGAAAATGCCCCTGCCGACAGAGATATTATTGCCGAACGACTAATTGAAGATTTTGAAAAAATTGTGTCAAAAGACAAAAGCCTGCTAGATTCCTTGAGTCGTCCTCGAATAAACGAGGAAAATATACGCAAGTACTTAAACCGCAAATATTTTTATAAATACCTTGCCCGTAAATACAACGTACACGTTAATGTATGCCGGT
The DNA here is from genome assembly GCA_029934165.1 of Bacteroidales bacterium. Taxonomy (GTDB): domain Bacteria; phylum Bacteroidota; class Bacteroidia; order Bacteroidales; family JAOZMU01; genus JAOZMU01. Next base: position 6,005 of record JAOZMU010000012.1, on the reverse strand, counting down.
TCACCGACAGTATATTAATTGAAGGTGATGCCAAAAAGAAAAATTGCCTTGAACATTACGATGAAATAATTAATAGCACAGACGAATTTATTGCCGAAACAGGTTTTCATTTTCTAAACAACACAAATGGAATCATCAGCTACTTAGGACGTTTAGAGTTTTTTATCGAAAACGAATTCGACAAAATATCTTTATTTATTGAACTCCAGATGAAAATAGGCTCCGAAGAAATAGGTTATCCTGAACTACTATTGGATAAATCATCGAAAAGGCGAGCTTCTCTTTTTAGTAAATACGCCTATGTAAAATATAAAGGTAACGAAAAAATAATAAGTTCCGGCGATTATCCATATAGCTTAAAACGCTCGGCATACAATTATACCGACACAACATACGCCTTTTTCTCTTCCGGCGGATACGACCACCTTATTTTCAACCAAGAAAAAGAAACTACAATCATAATAGGCAAACCACTTCTTCAACCATTTGACATAGTTATTTCGCTGTCCTATATCTTTGTTGTTTTCTTCATACTACTCAATATCGCACTGATAATCAACCGCTCACCAAAATTAATTAGAAGTTTTGATTTCAACTTTAGGTTCAAAATTCAGTTTTCGTTGGTTTCCATTCTTTCGCTCTCGTCAATTATTATTGGCGGTGGAACACTCTACTACAATATTAATCAGTTCGAGAAACGTCAAATGACAATAATAAATGACAAACTACTCTCTATTACTCACGGACTCAAGGATTTAGTTCCGGAAGAAAATTTGTCAAACAACCACTGGAACAATACTAGCAGAGCAATGCTCGAAGAACAATTGAACCGACTTATGAACATATTTTTTGTTGACATCCATGCCTATGATACTGATGGTAATCTAATTGCATCATCACGAAGCGAAATTTTCGAGCATGGATTGATGGGACAGAAAATGAACGCAAAAGCGTACAAGGCGTTGGAATTTGAAAATAAAGCAAGATTTGTACACAATGAAATAATAGGAAACTTAGAGTATTTATCCGGCTATGTTCCGCTAAAAAACGAACACAACAAAACAATTGCTTACATCAATTTGCCGTATTTCTCAGACAAAGATATTTTTGGCGACGAAATACCAGCGTTTGCCGTAGCAATGATAAGTGTTTATGCCCTCCTGATTTTACTTGCAGTTGTTATAGCAATTTTTATTTCAAACAAAATATCGCACCCTTTAAGCCTGATTCAGAGCAAGTTTAGAGAAGTCGAGTTGGGGAAAAAAAATGCGCAAATTTTCTACAACAAAGAAGACGAAATAGGTCAATTGATAAAAGAATACAACAGAATGGTTGTTGAGCTTGCAAATAGTGCCGAATTGCTTGCAAAATCGGAGCGCGAAGGAGCCTGGCGCGAAATGGCAAAACAGATTGCGCACGAGATAAAAAACCCACTAACACCTATGAAACTCAACGTACAACTGCTTTTACGCTCATGGAACGATAACGACCCTCGGTTTGGTTTGCGCGTAGAAAAAATAGCAAAAATACTAATTGAGCAAATTGATAGGCTTTCTTCGATTGCGACTGCATTTTCAAACTTCGCAAAAATGCCTACCGCAAATAACGAAATAATTAACATCCTCGAAGTTCTCGAATCGACCGTGCAACTCTACGAAAACACAGACAACGTAAAGATTTCATTCGATATTTATGACGAAAAAGACCCATATGTTTGGGCTGACAAAAAACAAATGTCGCAAGTGTTTATTAACTTAGTAAAAAACGCCATTCAGGCAATTCCTGACACTGTTAATGGAACTGTTGAATTAGGTATTTTTGCTAACGAATCAAGTGTAACAGTTCGTGTTACAGACAACGGCTCTGGCATACCAGAAAACGTTAGAGATAAACTATTTAGACCGAATTTTACAACAAAATCCAGCGGTATGGGAATGGGACTTTCCATTGTTAAAAGCATCGTAGAAAATTCTAGCGGGAAAATTTGGTTTATTACAGAGATGGACAAAGGAACTTCGTTTTTTGTCGAATTACCACTACGCAATTCAAGATTTTAACAAAATTATCATTAAATAATAATCCTGCAAATATCCATTTCTAAATTTATTATGAAACATATTACGCTGATAATTAATCTTATAACAACTTATTACACACTTACATTTCAAAAATAAATACAAGTGAATTAATACCGACAACTGCCGATTCAGTATAATAGACAAAAGATTACGTAAAAACGAGGTTTCTGACCTTTTTACTCATAAACAAAACAACCTATGATAAAACGTTGGATAAAGTTGCTTAATAGGCTTATTTACAGTGTTTATCACAGTGATATGCTTACAAAACAAATGCGCAAAGCATCTCTTTTGGGACGCTTTACGGCATGGCGGGTCAAAAAGAAAATGAGTAGTCGTTCTTTACTACTCATTCTAAGCGCATTAGTTGGAATTGCTGCCGGTTTTACTGCACTAACATTGAAATCTGTTGTTCTTTTCCTGCGCCAACTTTTTACCAACGATGTTCAATTTGGGCTAAAAAATTATCTGTATCTAATTTATCCAGTCATTGGAATAATTTTAACTGTTTTTATGACCAGGTATTTATTCAATCCAAATATTCGACACAGTATTACTTCGATTTTATACTCTATTTCAAAAAAAAACAGCGTATTACATAAGCACAAAATCTTCACATCATGGATAGGAGGTATTCTGACTGCCGGATTTGGTGGCTCTGTTGGGCTTGAGTCGCCAATAATTTCGGCTGGAGCAACTTTAGGCTCAAACTTGGGGCGAACAATGCACATGAACTATAAGGCTGTAACACTGTTACTTGCATGTGGTGCTTCTGGTGCAATCGCGGCAATTTTCAACACTCCGATAGCCGCAATTGTTTTTGCTCTTGAGGTTTTACTATTAGATTTGACACGCTTCTCATTAATTCCACTTTTAGTTGCATCATCGTGTGGCGCACTGACTACCAAGATTTTATTCGACGAAGAGATTCTTTTTGGGTTTCGCATTATCGACGAATTTTACTCTCAAGACATTCCATTTTTTATCATATTTGGAGCATTTTCTGGATTTGTCTCCTATTATTTTACGCGTATTTACACATTTACTGAATCTCGATTTTCAAAAATGAGCAAATCTCGCCATCGGATTTTATACGGCGGTATAATTATGGGGACATTACTTTTCTTTTTTCCACCACTTTTTGGCGAAGGTTTTTTCACAATAAAAGCAATGCTTGCTGGCGATGTCTCGGCAGTTCTTGGCAACACACTATTTAGTTCTATGCAAGATAGTTCCTGGTTTGTGTTACTATTCTTTGTCTTTCTGGCATTACTAAAAGTGGTTGCAACATCGGTTACAATAAGCGCAGGTGGAATTGGGGGTATTTTCGCACCCTCACTTTTTACGGGTGCAATATCTGGATATTTATTTGCATCAAGTTTCAACCTACTTGGCTTTGAGATGCAACTATCGGTAATAAATTTTTCGCTGGTCGGAATGGCTAGCGTTCTTGCTGGTGTGCTTCACGCTCCGCTGACAGGAATATTCTTAATTGCCGAAATTACAAGCGGTTACGAGTTGATGGTACCACTAATGATTGCTGCAACTATGTCGTTTATTTGTGCTAAATATTTCGAACCAAACTCAATTTTCACAAAACAATTAGCAAACAAAGGTCAGTTGATAACACACCACAAAGATAAAGCTGTTTTAACTTTCATGCGACTTAAATCGGTGATTGAAACAGACTTACTAAGTATTAGAGTTGATGGCACGCTACGCGATTTAGTAAAAATTGTAGCAAAATCGCACAGGAATTTATACCCAGTTTTAGATGCAAATCATGTTCTGGTCGGAATTGTTTTGTTAGATGATATTCGCGAAATTATGTTCAACGAAAAAATGTACGACAGCACAAATATTAGCAACTTGATGCAACTGCCACCAGAACTTATCACGATGGAAGACACGATGGACGAAGTGATGGCAAAGTTCAATGACTCAAACGCTTGGAACTTACCAGTGATAGATAATGGAAAATATGTAGGGTTCGTTTCCAAATCGAAAATGTTTTCGGTGTATCGAAAACTACTTGTCGAAATATCAGACGATTAATAATTAGCTTACGCCTGATAATGTTCATGTTACAAAATTTATTGCACTAATTTATTTTTCTCATTTTACCAAGCAACGATTAAATAATAACTTATGTTTTTTACTTGTTCATTTATCTATTATCTTCGGAATTTAAAATGACACACAATTTTTTTTGCAAAACATCTGTTTTATTAGAAGAGACAAATGGTTAAAGATATTTAAAGAAAAAGTTTTCAGGGATAGTATGGTTCAATTTTTGCAAAGGTTTGTAATTAAAAGACCTTATTAATTATTTCTATTTCACGAAAATCCACAACAAAATCAATTTTGCAATTAATTGATTATCAACTGATTTAAGCTCGACAACAGAATTACTCGAACAACGAAAATCGCAACAAATGAAAAATCGTTTTCTTGAGTTGCGCATAAATAAAATATTATGAAGCAAATAAAACTATATTTTACCGTTCTATTGTTTTTTATTTCGTCGATTTGTCCAGTTTACACTGCGCCAAAACACCTATTGTTAAACACCTTCAACAATATACCACAAGGCATTGCCTCGGCATTCAAAACTGGTAACTCGAAGGCACTTGCCAAGTTTTTCAACACAAATATTGAACTCGTAATTTTGGATAACGAAGATGTTTACAGTAAACAGCAGGCAGAATTGATTGTGCAAAGTTTTTTCAACAAACATCGTCCCAAATCCTTCAAAGTTATATCGCAAGGCGGCAACACAAAATCGAAGTACGCTATCGCAAATTTACGTACCAGCAGAGGCACTTTCCGAGTTTACTTCCTCATAAAAATTCACAAAAAAGAACCATACATACACCAGTTAACTATTGAAGCAGAAGAAAATGATTAATTATCCGATTGACGACTTAATTCGAGCAGCGATAGCCGAAGATATTGGCGATGGCGACCATAGCTCTCTCTCGTGCATTTCCGAAACAACAAAAGGCAAAGCACGCCTTATCATTAAGGAAACAGGCATTCTTGCAGGTTTGCGTATAGCGAAAAAAATATTTGCAACCATCGATTCAGAGCTAAAAGTAGAAAGCTTTTTGGAAGATGGAGCCAAAGTTTCGGTAGGCGAAATTGCATTTCATGTCGAAGGCAAAATATTATCTATTTTACAAGCCGAACGTCTGGTTCTCAACTTTATGCAACGAATGAGCGGAATTGCAACTGTAACAAACACTTATGCAAAATTAATCTCCGACCTCAAAACGCAAGTATTAGACACCAGAAAAACAACACCCGGACTACGACTTATTGAAAAAGAAGCAGTTAAGATAGGCGGTGGAACAAATCATCGGATGGGACTTTACGATATGGTAATGCTGAAAGACAATCATGTTGATTTTGCCGGCGGGATAGAAAAAGCTATATCTGCAACAAATAACTATCTGAAAAAGAACAATAAAGAACATCTACAAATCGAAATTGAAGTCCGAAATAAACAAGAAATTCGGCAAGTTTTGGCAATTGGTGGCGTTCATCGGATTATGTTAGACAATTTCTCGGTAGCCGAAACAAAAAAAGCTGTCGAACTTATTGCTGGCAAATACGAAACCGAATCGTCTGGCGGCATTACCCACAAAACAATTAGAAATTATGCCCTTTGCGGTGTCGATTTTGTGTCTGTCGGTGCTTTGACCCATCAAATAAAAAGCATAGATATGAGCCTAAAAGCATTTTAAACACTTAGTGCTTTTTGCCGAAAATTTACAAGTAACTTATAACAACCCAAAAGTGTCCTTATTTTTTCGCACTTATACCAATTAAGAATTGGATAGTAATGGAAAATTAATAATTTTGCTTACGCCTGATTTAGTTTTAGTTAGGAATTTTAATGGCTTACTTTATTAAATTCATTTTACT
>JAOZMU010000197.1 GCA_029934165.1 Bacteroidales bacterium | reverse complement strand
AACTTAGGTTAATAAAAAGCGTAAGAACTTTTGTAAGTAATGGAAAATTAATAATGGTTCTATGGTAGAACATTGTTGGTTAATAAATTTTCTGTTTGGTTCAATATTTGTTATGCTGCTATATTTCTTATAACAAGGCGATTACATAAATATTTTTTATGTAAATTTCTGAGGAATAATTTTTATTACAGAATTTCTATATATTGCAAATCATTTCAAAATTGTTAAGATGTACATTATCAGTACTTACGCAATAATCTAAAGTCATATGCCAAAATTGAAATTCAATACCAACAATATTCTTCCATAGAACCTTAATACTTGTTAAAAAGACATAAAATTTTATCGTAAAATATTGCAAACAAAAAAAAATTATTATGTTTGCACTTCAATCTCAAAACAATTTTTTATTTATCATTTAATTTTAAATTTTTAGTTATGAAAAGATTCAATGTATTATTTAGTCTGATGGTAGTAGCCGTATTTGGTTTTATGGCAAGCTGTAGCTCAACAGATGACACAAACCCAGAAATTCCTACAATCATTTACAGTCCAAGCGGAAGCATTGACGTAGAAATTGGTGGTATTGCTGAATTTACTGCAACAATGGGTTCAAACGAAGGTCTTGAGACTTTTTCTATTACAGCAAAAGATGCTTCTGGTGCAGCTCTAGGTGGAGCAACAGGAAGCGAAGTTGCTTCAAATCAAGCATTTGCTGACGATGGAGTTGCTACATTCAACGGTGGAGTTATCAACTTTGATGAAAAACCAACAAATGTTGTTATTACTGCAAAATATGCTTTAGGTTCTGTTGTTGATGCTGGAGATGTTGTAACAATCGAAATTACTGTTATTGACAAAGAAGGAACATCTAAATCTTCTACTTTTGACATCAACGCTACAAGCGGAACTGCAACAGGAAACGCTGTTCTTAGCCAATCGCACGTTCTTGGTTCGCATGACAATGCAACAAACGGTAGTTTCTATGCTTCTTTAGGCGACCAAACTGGTGCTGTTTATACAGTTACAACAGTTGCTGGAAACGAAAACAAAGTTGACTTAGTATATTTTTATGGTTCGTCAAACGCTGCTACTTTAGCTGCTCCAAACGATGCCGACGCTAACACTCTTTCTGCATTAGGTCTAACTAACTGGACAACTAAAAATGCAACAACTTTCAAAAAAGAAAGTGGTGTAGATGCAACAGCTTTTGATGCAATGACATCGGATGTTGATATTGCAGCTCTTGAAAGTAGCACAATCAGCGATACAAAAGCAAACCAACTTGCTGTTGGAAATGTTATTGCTTTTGAAACTGCTTCTACTTCTCCTTATGCAAACAAAAAAGGACTTATCAAAGTTACAGACGTGACTGGTGCTGCTGGAACTATCAGCATTGACGTTAAAATGGAAGGAACAACTCCAATAACAATGAACTAAATCATTGTTTAAATACACCTACAAAATAGTTTTAAAAAGCTGTCTCACTGAGGCAGCTTTTTTTGTTACTGTCGGTTTGGCTTCAACCTACACAGGTAGTAGTGCAAAAAAAAACATAAAATTTATAAGTCTATCTACGAAATAATATGCAGAGTAAGGTCTAAGACCTATTTTTTATGAAATGTTTAAGCTATGAATTAACAACTTATGTTAATAAAAAGCGTAAGTAAAATGAATTTAATAAAGTAAGCCATTAAAATCCCTAACTAAAACTAAATCAGGCGTAAGCAAAATAATTAATAATTAATTATTAATTATTAATTTTCCATTACTAAGAACTTTTGTAAGAGTACTTAAATACTATCTTTGTACTTTCTATTTTCAAGCAATAGTCAATTCGTAATCATAATTCTTAATTATTTTTGTATGAACGTACCGAATAATTTGCAGCAAAAGCCGGTTTCCGATAAACCGCAAGATTTCATTTTATCCAAATTTCAAACTTACACTGGTCCTAGCTATTATTTGAACCGTCAGGCACTTGTGTTCAATATTTACCTCGACGAAATAAGTACTGATGTATCGCACTACAAAGAGGAAATTAACTCAATTTTTCCGGACTTGAATGTCGAATTACCAGCACGTGTCATAGATATTTTTGGCGAAGTATTGCTGAAGGTTATGAAGATGGATATGAACCTGTACATCAACAATGTAGCAGTACAAAGCGATGGCGATGAATGGACAGTTGCGATAGAATATTTGGAGAAATATGTAGCCGAAGATGCCGTTTTTGCCGTTCGCGATTGGTTTCTATCTATGACCTATGATACCTTTGACTTCGATTTCAAGACAGCTTTCGTAGAGCTACAAGACGCGTTCAACAAAACCATGTTTGGCGGTCCGACATTATACTCACTCATCGAAGGCGGATTGAAGCGAAATATTGCTGTCCAGCACCTTTTCGAGGAAAACCAATTTCAGTGGGGATACGGAAAAAAACAAATACGAGGACGCTCGACAGTTTTTCATACCGATGGCATTAAAGATACAGAATTTACGACATACAAAGATATGGTTGGCGAATATTTAGCATCGTGCGGTTTCCCAACACCAAAAGGAGTAAACTGTTTTTCGGAAGAGGAAATCATTGCCGAAATCGAAGTTCTGGGCTTTCCTGTTGTTATCAAACCCGTTGCGGGACACAAAGGACAAGGCGTTACAACGGGAATTGCATCTATTGTCGAGGCAAAAAAAGCATTCAATAATATCGTAAAATCGGCAGTAGAAGTTGGTGTTGCTTTCGAGGGCGCACTTGTTCAGCAGCAAATATACGGACACGACCACAGATTGCTAACCGTTGGTGGTAAATATGCAGCAGCATTAAAACGTATTCCTGCTTACGTAATCGGCGATGGTTCGCGTACTATCAAAGAACTTATTGCTATCGAGAATGATAAAATTGTACGTATAGACAATGCACGCTCTCCGTTAGCAAAAATCCTTCTCGATGAAGATATGAACGATTTTTTAACCTTGCAAAACCTTACTCCTGAGTCTGTTCCAGCTTCGGGACAAGAAATTGTTTTACGCCGTGTTGCAAATATTTCTGCCGGCGGAGTCTCCATTAATGTTACAAACGAAATTCACCCTAAGAATATCGAAATGGTCGAGAATATCGCAAAATTCTTCAATGTTACATGCATGGGAATTGATGTTTTGGCAAAAGATATTTCAAAACCTTGGGACGAAGGCAATTTCGGAATCATCGAAATTAATGCCGGACCTGGCGTTTTCATGCACCTTGCTCCAGCCGAAGGCGGAACTGTTGATATTCCGGGCAAAATAATGAATTATCATTTTGGCGAACTACCCGGCTTCGACCGTGTGCCGATAATCGCAGGAAATAATATTTCCGAGAATTTGGCTGCAAAAATTCATGCCGAATTAAAAACACACAAAAAAGATGTAGAATTTGGTTGCTTGCTCGAAAGTGGAGTGCATTTTAATGGTGTTTATTTTAATAATAATCCTTGCCACGATGTCAATTGCCAAGTAATTTTACGTAATCCGAAATTGGATTTTGCTGTGTTCAACCATAACCGCGATAATATTCACGACTACGGAATGTGGCACCAAGGATTAGATTTGGCTGTGATAAATCGTGCCAATTATGCCGAAAATACTATCAAAAGAGATTTGTTGCCCGGTGGTTTAGTTGTCGAAATTATTGAAAAAGAAATTTACGATACCGACAGCAAAGTTGGCGCATCAACAAATACTCCAGAGGATAAAATTGCTGGCATTGGCGCAGAAGACTCCAAGTTGATTTCGCAATTGAAACAAGAAATTTCCGACCTAAAAAAGGAGCTTCAACACACAAAAGATGTTGAAAATTGTATAGCGATAGACATTATTACAGAAATGATAGTATCTCTTGATGGTAAGGAACTTATGCGAACAAAACTCACAAAAACAGATAACGAAGACGAGCTAATTTTCAAAGCTATTCAACCATATTTGAAAGATTTATTGTTTAAATATGATTATTACACAGGTACAAAAAATGCTGATTATCTTGATATGGACAATCGTTATGTGCGTGAATTAATGAAAAAATAAAGTGTGAATTACAAAAAAAAGAGACTTCTGAATAAGAAGTCTCTTTTTTTTTTGCGTTACGATTTTACAACTTAAAATTAGAACGAATTTTTTCGAGCCACTCATCTACGCGACCGTCAGTTTTTTCTGCCTCGTTATCTTCATCTATCGGCAGTCCGACAAAAGTCTCGTTTATAACACCTGCCGAATTAGTAAATTCGTAACCTTCGGTGCTACATTTACCGACAAGTTTCATGCTGCCTGCAACAAGCATACGCGCCAATGTTCCCATCGAATCGACAAAATTTTCAGGATAATCAACCGAATTGCCTAACCCAAAAATAGCTCCAATTGTTTTGTCAAACCGTCTGTGGTCGAGCTTTGGTATCAGATAATCCCAGCCTGTTTTTTCGTCTCCTTCATTCAAGTCATCAACTTTGATAGTTGGAACTCCGAAAATTAATTTTTTATACTCTAAAATATCTTTCAACTCTGTGGATTCAGTAATAAGAACCATTTCGACGTTCTCTTCACCTAATTTTTCAGAAATCATTTGAGCAATTCTTTCTGTCGCACCATTTGCTGGAGCATAAAATAAACCGATTTTTTTCATTTTGTATCTTTTATAAAAGCCTTGTTAAGTGGCTGTAATTGAATAATTAACTAATTAATATTATAAAAATCAAAAGTGCTGACACCACTGTCGATATGACTTGAAGCCACACCAACAGTGATGATGAGTTACTTTTTTTACATAAAATTCTTAATTATGGCAAATATACAAATTTTGAATCGCTTTTTTCAATTAAGTTTGCGTGTAAATACAAACAACACTTTTTGGGATTGCTATTAGCCTGAATATAAACAATATACAATTCAAAAAAAAAAGCACCATGTACTTATTTAAGTATTTGGGAGCTGTATCGAATTTACTATACTATTTCTCACCAGTTTGTTACCACTAAATTTTGAAAACTATTTTTCCTTCGTACTTTTTTCTAGCCCGCTTCAAAAGTTTTTCGAGCTGACGTGAATTATTAACTGTATTACAGTTAGTTATAACTTTAAGTTGAGATGTTAATTGAATGCCACCGTCTGTATCTGAAACAGAATAACGAAATGTTCCATAGCTGCCACTGTATGTTGTTGCACGAGGTTTTGAATTGATTTTTAGAGATTTATGGTAATTTAAGCTTAAAACAAAACGTTCCGCAAATGGAAAACTAATCGTATTTTCAACTTTATTTTTTCCACGAGGCAACGCTCCAAAAAATCTGATACCTACTTTTATCAAGTCGCACAAAATCTTGCTCAAAGTACTGCCTTTTTTGCTTTTGGCTGTAAACAGTTAGCTTTATGCTATCTGCATTTTCGCTAAATACGTAGAAAGAAAAGCTAAATTTTGGCAAATCGCAATTAGCAACAATAACCTTTTTCTGCTCAATATGTAGCTGTATTTGAGTGGTATCCGAACAAATTGACAACTCGATAGAGTCGCAAATTACACGCACAGACGACAGTTTGGATTGTCCGCAAACAGAATTTACCGACAATCCAAACATAATATTTAATAGTAATAAAATAATACAATAATTAAATTTACGCATACTATGATTTTTCAAGTAACCGCGAGATATGCCTAAATATTTCGTCAATAGTATTTGCAGCGTGCAACAAGCCACTACTTCGGTTATCTATCTCAAGCCCAGCAAGTTTCTTGCTCCAGCCTTCAAATTCAGTCGAGCAAACTACGTGTTTTTTGCTTTGCCAGCCAAAAGAAATTTCGGACATCGTTCCTGCCCCACCAGCAACAGCCACAACGCAGTCGGCAACGTTGATAACCATCTTGTTACGCGCCAATCCAATTCCTGTTGGTATAACAATATCACAATATGCGTTTGCATTTTCACGATTGTCCTCTGGCAAAATCCCAATCGTACAACCATACTGATAATTAGGAGATTGGTGCGCTCCTTTGCACACAGCTTCCATGACTCCCTGTCGTCCGCCACATGCCAAAATGTATCCCTCGTCAATGATGCGCTTGCCAAGATTTACTCCAAATTGATAAATTTCATCAGTACAATTTTCGTAATTTGGACCAATTACAGAAATAACTTTTTTCCTATTTTGTGTCATTATTTTATATTTAATATATTGTAAATACTCTTACAAAAGTTTTCCGTTTTTATTAACGTAAGTTGTTAATAATCAGCCAATATGTTTCATGAAATATAGGTCTTAGACATGAAGTATAAATTTTATACGTTTTATGGATAACATATTGCTTAGAACAAAGATTAAATTAACCTATACCATTATTTGCTGTTTGTTGTTGATTTTCAGTCAAATAGCAAATCGTTGTCTCAATAGTAAGTATATAGCTCTTATCGGTTTTATTCCTAATTGTCGTAAAAAAATAGCCCTATATGCTTAAAATTATTAATCTACCAGAAATATCATTTAGCCAAATTTGTTAATTTCAACTCAAACGAGTTTACTCCTAAATCGTTTTTAATTTCTCATTAAGTTTTCATAACTTTACATTAAGTAATGGAAAATTAATAATTAATAATTAATAATTAATAATTTTGCTTACGC
>JAOZMU010000196.1 GCA_029934165.1 Bacteroidales bacterium | reverse complement strand
CAAATATCACAAACGTATTTAACACTCTGTCAAATACGTTAAATAGTGATGATAATCTTTTTATTTATACTACCGATCATGGTGGCAGCGAGGGTGGTTTGAATGTCCATATTAACTTATGGGGCGAAAGTATGCGAGACGACGAATTTGCTATAGAAGTTAATAAAATTAATGTACAAAGAATAAATATGTGCTTAGTTCAATGTTTTAGTGGAGGCTTTATTGATGATTTACAAGCAAATAATAGAGTTATTTCTACTTCATGTGATTATAATGAATCAGCATATGCTATGCCTAATAGAATGTACAGTGAGTTTACATATCATTGGATTTCTGCCATTGCTGGAGAAACACCAGAAGGAACGATAGTCAATGCAAATACAAATGACGATGGTCTTGTTTCAATGCGAGAAGCTTTTGTTTATGCAAGAAACCAAGATACACAGGCAGAAACGCCGCAATACTCTTCAATACCATCCACGGTGGGACAATTAATGTCGATGACCGGAATCATTCCTGATATTACTGGTTCAGATATTGTTTGTACTTCGGGAACAACGTATAGCTTGGATAATTCGCCATCTGGCTCTACAATCACATGGACACACAGCCCCAACTTAGCATACGTCAGCGGTCAAGGAACAGCAAACTACAAAGTTAGAGCGGCAAATAGCACGGTAAGCGGTGCAGGTTGGGTTGAGGCAAATATTAATGGTGCAACTTTCCGGAAAGACGTTTGGGTTGGCAAGCCACGCGGAACAAAACTAACTTTTTGGCATAGATCCGTTGGTACAAATTCACTTGCAGAAGCTTTTGCAAATGCCATCGGAGCTACGAATTACAATTGGGCTATCGGCGGTGGGTCTCTTCTTAGCGGTCAGGGAACAAAAGAAATCACGTTGCGCACCAGTAAAGATGTCTGTATGATTTGACCATAAGAGTTACTGCCAGTAACGTTTGTGGTGCGTCTGCGCAAGTTACAAAAACAGTTCCTTTTGATTGTTCTGGTGGTAATAATCCAGTAAAAGTTAGCCCAAATCCTGCAAAAGATGTTGTCAATATAGAATTTCAAGAAGAGCAAATTTCTGATAAAAAAACATCAAAAGAAGAAGATTTGACTGTAACATTGATGAATCAATACAATTTAACCGTTTATAAAAAAACGCACAAATCCACGCAATTTTCAATAAATGTTAGTGGCTTTCAAACTGGAATATACTACTTGCAAATCACTAAAGGCAATAAAAAGTACTCTGAGAAAATAATAATTTCAAAATAGTAGCCAAAGATCAAGAAATTAAAGTCATGCGGCTATTTAGCAGCATGACTTTTTTGCAAAGCATTCTGAGAACACAAATAACCGAAAATTCATGTAGTAGCAAACCCTTGTGGTTGCCAAAAAACAGAATTTACGGATTGGGCAGCCACTACTATGCGCCTCTTTTACACCACATAAGCGTTTTTGACTCTTTTTAACAAATTCTTAACGGTTTGCAACGCTCATTTGCAACGTTTATTTTTACATTTGCCGCTGCTGTTATGATAGCATACTGGGTGCAATCTGAAGGTTGCTAAATTTAATCTTATGATAAATAAAAAAAACAATATTTGGATAGAGCTTGTAAGAATTGTATTATTCTTGCTTTTAATACTATTTTATTTTACCACAAAGATTGGGCTTACCATAGGTTTGATTCATCTATTTTTAGCATTTAAAAACCCGAAAAAGTTTGGAATGAGCAGGATTTTAATTAAAATTCTCAGTAAGTCAAAACGGAAATTTAGTTTGACTAAAGCATATAATCAATCGCCACAATAAATAGCTTATGTGGCACAATCTCAAAGAAAACTCCGCCAGAAGTGGCGGGGTTTTTCGTTTTTTCACCCAACAGAACTGGAAACAGAAACAATCCAAAAATCTGTGATTGAGCATGAGTGAAATAAGCATAAAAATTAATTATATTTACGTAAAAATACGGCTAAAAACAGACATGAGGATTTTGCTTTTAGAAACTATATTTGCGACATGAAAAGCCCGAAAAAGAAATATGATATATTCATAAATCTCCCCAAACACCCATTCCGAAACCGCAAGGCACAAGGCAACTACAAGCGGAAAGCCCACGAGCCGCCCAAAAAAACCATATCCAATATTTCTTTTTGATAGGAATTGATTTTTGTGAATAAACTCTGAATACTGAAAAGTCAGATGAGGTTTCTTTAATTGCCTGATATTTATACAGTTACATAATTCACGCTATTTTATTTAAAGTTTTGCTAATCAAAGAATTAGTATTTTTATTAAATAGTTCTTCCGACTTTTTGTTACAATAATAATATTGCTCCGATTAAAAAATTTGTTTTTCACACACTTACAATTATCTTTGCACATCAAATTCAAAAGTTGGGAATTTTATATTCAAGTGCTTTTAGTGGCTTGAAAATTAACACTATAACCCCAATAAATAGTTATAATTAACAAATATTTATTAATTGCAAAAAATATTCTACAATGAGCGCGAGATTTCCGGAACACAAAAGCCTAAATTTACCTGCCTTAAACGAAAGCGTACTTCAAGAATGGAAAAAAAATAATACATTCGAAAAAAGCATAGAAACACGAAAAGGTAATCCGGCATACATTTTTTACGAAGGACCACCATCGGCAAACGGAAAGCCTGGCATTCATCATGTTATGGCGCGGGCTATAAAAGATATTTTTTGTAGATATAAAACACAAAAAGGTTTTATCGTTGAGCGAAAAGCTGGCTGGGACACACACGGCTTGCCTGTTGAGCTTGGTGTTGAAAAATCTTTGGGAATTACGAAGGAAGACATAGGTAAAAATATCAGTGTCGAGGAATATAACCAAGCGTGCCGAACAGATGTAATGAAATATACAGACATTTGGGAAGATTTAACCGACAAAATGGGTTATTGGGTTGATATGGATAATCCGTATATTACTTATGATAATTGTTATATCGAAACATTATGGTATTTGCTTAGAGAGCTGTATAACAAAGATTTACTATACAAAGGATACACAATTCAGCCGTTTTCGCCAGCTGCCGGAACAGGTTTAAGTTCGCATGAGTTGAACTTGCCCGGTTGCTATCAAGACGTGAAGGACACAACGGCAGTTGCGCTTTTTAAAACGGTGCGTAACGAAAAATCGGAATTTATTTTTGAAGGCGTTGATACTGAAGATGTTCATTTTATGGCGTGGACAACAACGCCTTGGACACTTTTATCTAATACTGGTCTTGCGGTAGGCGGAAAGATTGATTATCAGAAAGTTAGAACATTCAATCCATATACTGGTGAGCCTGTAACTGTTGTTTTGGCAAAAAAACGTTTCGATGCTTTTTTTCCGGCAAAAAATGCGGAATTAAAACTTGAAGATTATAAAAAAGGAGATAAAAAAATTCCGTACCAAATTGTTGGAACTCACAAAGGTATAGATTTTGAAAACACACGATACGAACAACTTTTACCATACCAACAGCCCGAAACTGGCGATCCGTTTCGTGTTATTGTAGCCGATTTTGTTACCACCGAAGACGGAACAGGAATCGTACACATTGCTCCAAGTTTTGGTGCAGATGACTTTCGTGTTGGGCAAAAATACAACTTAGGCTCACTTACGCTTGTTGACCGACAGGGTAAATTTATTGAAGGAATAGGCGAATTTAGCCACCGCTACGTAAAAAATAGTTTCGATAAAAATATCGCCGAAGACGCTCAAACGGTAGATGTTGATATTGCTGTTAAGTTAAAATTAGAAGGAAAATGTTTTAAGGTCGAGAAATACGAACACTCGTATCCTCACTGCTGGCGCACCGACAAGCCAATTCTTTATTATCCGCTGGACTCATGGTTTGTAAAAACCACTGCGTATAAAGACCGAATGGTTGAGTTGAATAAAACCATAAACTGGAAACCAGCAAAAACAGGAACCGGACGATTTGGACAATGGTTAGAAAATTTGGTCGATTGGAATTTGTCGCGTTCCCGATACTGGGGAACACCGCTGCCAATCTGGATTAGCGAAGATTCTACGGAGCGCATTTGCATTGGGTCTGTTGCCGAATTGAAAGCCGAAATAGAAAAATCTATCGCGGCTGGCTTTATGACAGAAAACCCGTTAAAGAATTTTGTCGAAGGCGATAATAGTAAGGAAAATTACGAGTCTTTTGATTTGCACCGTCCATTTGTCGATGATATTTTTCTTGTTTCCGAAACAGGACAAAAACTAACACGCGAGCCAGATTTGATTGACGTTTGGTTCGATTCCGGCGCAATGCCTTATGCACAACTACATTACCCCTTCGAGAATAAAGAATTGTTTGAAAAATGGTTTCCGGCAGATTTCATTGCAGAAGGCGTTGACCAAACGCGCGGTTGGTTTTTCACGTTGCACGCCTTGTCTGTGATGCTTTTCGATTCGGTTGCCTATAAGAACATAATATCCAATGGGTTAGTTCTTGATAAGCACGGAATGAAAATGTCCAAACGATGGGACAATGCAGTAGAGCCATTTCAAGCAATGGCAGACCACGGGGCGGATACGCTACGTTGGTACATGATGACGAACTCGCAACCTTGGGACAACCTGAAATTTGATATTAGCGGTGTCGAAGAGGTGAAACGCAAGTTTTTTGGAACGCTATTTAATACTTATTCATTTTTTGCATTATATGCAAATGTCGATGGATTTGAGCATAAAGAAAAATTAGTTCCGTTTGAAAATCGCCCAGAAATTGACCAATGGATAATTTCGTTGCTAAACACTTTGGTTAAAGATGTTGAGCAAGCATACGAATCCTACGAGCCTACTCGCGTTGGACGATTGATACAGCATTTTACGATTGAAAATCTGAGTAATTGGTATGTACGCCTAAACCGCAAACGTTTTTGGGGTGGCAAATATTCCGAAGACAAAATTGCTGCGTATCAAACTCTATATCAATGTCTTGAGACAATTTCAAAACTAATTGCACCTGTCGCTCCATTCTTTGCAGACCAGTTGTTCAACGATTTGAACTCCGTTTCAACACGCTTTGACGTTAGCTCGGTTCACCTTTCCGAATTTCCTGTTTTCGACGAAAATCATATCAACAAACCGCTCGAAGAAAGGATGAACATTGCCCAACGAATTTCGTCTATGGTTTTGGGTTTACGTCGCAAAGTAAGCATCAAAGTACGTCAGCCGTTACAAAAAATTATTATTCCGGTTTTGGACAGCCAAACGCAAGAAAAAATCGAAAAAATCGAAAAAATCATAACGTCAGAAATCAATGTCAAAGAGATTGAATTTTTGGACGATGCGACTTCTATTTTGGTTAAAAAAATAAAACCAAGCTTTAAATTACTCGGACGAAAGTATGGTAAAATGATGAAGCAAATAGCAGCAAAATTTGCCAATTTCGAGCAATCTGATATTGTAGCAATTGAGCAAAAAGGCTCTGTTTCGCTCAATATTGATGACAAAACAGTCGAAATTGCTTTAAAAGAGGTCGAAATAACATCTGAAGACATCGAAGGATTGTTGGTCGCAAACGATGGAGCTTTGACAGTTGCTTTAGATGTCAATATTTCCGAAGAGCTTAAACAAGAAGGAATTGCACGCGAATTTGTCAACCGAATCCAGAATTTGCGCAAAGAAAGTGGGCTCGATGTTACAGACAAAATTCAATTGAGCATTCAGCGACATGAATTTATCAATGTTGCAGTCGAAAACTATTCCGATTATATTGGTAATCAGACATTAGCAACAAATATTAATCTTGTAGATACGCTACAAGAAAACGATGGAATCAAAAAAGTAGAGCTAGACCAAGATGTTTGTACATATATGAAAATAGAGAAAATTTAAACACAAAATATGCTGCTAATCAATGAATTAGCATCAACTTTTTTGAACCTAAACTTAATATACTAAATTATAGGATTATGGCAAAGACAAGATACGTAGATGGTGAATTAGAGGAGTTTAAGGGTATTATTCTTGAAAAATTGGCTAAAGCCAAAGAAAATTATAATATTCTGAAAAATGCCATCAACCAATCAGACGAAAACGATACAACCGATACTTCGCCGACTTTTAAAATAATGGAAGAAGGAGCATCTGTTTTATCCAAAGAAGAAGCTGGACGTTTGGCACAACGACAATCGCAATTCATTCAGCATCTGCAAGCTGCATTGGTTCGTGTCGCAAATAAAACGTATGGCATCTGTCGCGAAACAGGAAATTTGATTTCAAAAGAACGTCTTCGCGCAGTTCCTCACGCAACACTAAGCATCGACGCGAAGAAAAACAGAAGCAAAAAAAGGTAATAACTATTTCATATCTTTTATAGGCTATCATAAAAACCTCCTACCAAAATTAACATGCATTTAGTTTTATGCTGCAATTTTTGGTGCGGGGCTTTTTTGTTTATTTTTGCAAAAAAAATATCGCTCGAACTGCTGCAAACATTGGATAAATTGATAAAAAAGAACTATCCAGAAATGGTTTTCAAACTTGAAAAATCATACCTTTTTGCAACAAAACTTATAAAGTCTAATATGTATTTTTCATGAAACTTTTTAAGTAATGGAAAATTAATAATTAATAACTCAAGTTTCTGACTTCGCCATTACAT
>JAOZMU010000195.1 GCA_029934165.1 Bacteroidales bacterium | reverse complement strand
GAAATAAACAAAAAACAAACGGATAAAAAATTAGAAGTTGCAACAGAAAAATTAGAAAAAGAACTTAAAGTAAGTAAAGAAAAAGACAAACTGATAATTGACTTAGCAAAAACATTGAAAGAAGTTAATGTTCCTATTGAGATAATCATAGAAAAAACACAATTATCAAAAGAAGATATTGAAAAATTGTAATCTTTTTATTCAATAAATTAACCGATTTCACAAACAATGAAAATACAGTAATGATTAATAAAATATTTATAGCAGTTTGGAGTCATAATAAATTAAAAAAAAAATCGTATCTTGTTGCGTTGCTGATTTTTATTGGTTTTGGCGGATGTAAAATAAGCTACGATTTGTCTGGCGTGAATATTTCGCCAGAAACCAAGACGTTTTCGGTTCAGTATTTTCCGAATCGTGCGCCTTTGGTAGAACCTTCGCTTAGTTCGTTGTTTACAGAAAAGATGAAAGATAAATTTATTGGTGAAACAAATCTGGATATGGCAAATGGCTATGGCGATTTGAATTTTGAAGGTGAGATAACAGGGTATCGGATTGAACCCAAAGCAATTGGACAAGGCGATGTGGCAGCCTTAAACACATTAACTATCACGATACGAGTAAAATACACAAATAAACAAGACAGCAAACAAGATTTCGACAAATCTTTTTCTCAGTTTGTTGATTTCAGCAGTCAAAACATAAAACCGTCTGCCGAAGAACTCGAAAAAGTGATTGACGATATAATTAACAATATTTTTAACGAATCTGTCGTGAATTGGTGAGTTGTGCATTTCATCTTTTTAGGCACTATAACCACAAAAAAATAGGCATGAATACAAATCAAATACTTGAGCTTATTGCTCATCCTGAGCGTTTTACGAAAGAAACATCGGCACAACTCAAGACGTTGGTGGATAAATATCCGTATTTTCAGACGGCGCATCTTTTATACATTAAAAATCTACAAAAAACGGATGCGGTAGAATTTTCGAAAAAGCTGCAAAAAGCTGCTGCTCACATTGCCGACCGCACTATTTTGCATACGTACTTAAATGGTGAAACATGGATGAATATTACCACCGAAAAGCCAAAGGAAGAAAATAAACCGCCAGTAGTTAAAGTTGTTGCAAAGAAAGAAGAGCCAAAAAAAATCGTTGCAAAGAAGCCCATCGAAGAGAAAAAACCTTCGATAGCGGAAAAGGTAAATGAGCGCATTGCCAAAATTGAGAAGACGAAAAAAGAAACCAAGCAACCCGAAGCGGAGATTGTTTTTGCCGAAATTGCCGATGAAAACCAGAATAACGACATTGAGCTAATCGAAACAGATGACGAATCGGCTGTTTTTGAGCTTATTGACGACATTGAAGTTGTCGCTGTGTCCGATGACCAAAAAGAAGTGGCAAAAGAAACATTGGCAGAAAGAGTGTTGCGCGAAGTGGCAAAAAAGAAAAAAGAGCTTAACGAAAAATCATTGTACAAAAACACACAATTGTTTGATAAAAAGGATATTATCGAAATTGACGACAGCTTTGAGTTGGACGAAACAAAAGAAGACTACAACGATTTGCCCATCGATAAAAAACAACAAATAACAAAACGAGAACTCATTAACAGGTTTATTGAAAATGCCGACAAACATGGACCAATTCGCCTTATCGAAACCGATGATTTTATTGACACAAACATTGCAAACGAAGAGGAAACCGATGATTTTCCGACCGAAACGATGGCTAAAATTTATGCCAAGCAACAATATTATAATAAGGCAATAGAAACTTATAAAAAATTAAGTTTGAAATATCCAGAAAAAAAGACTTACTTTGCAAGCCAAATCAAAAAAATAAAATTAGCATCGAAAGAGGCAAAATAAACTTTATTTTGAGATTGAAAACATTTTGTGGCAAGATAAAAATATATATTTATTAACTCCTGATAATCAGGCAAAATAATCAAGTTATGTATTTCATAGTTTCTGTTTTAATCATTATCGTTAGCTTATTGTTAATTCTGATTGTTTTAGTTCAGAACTCAAAAGGTGGCGGTTTAGCATCAAATTTTTCATCGTCAAACCAAGTTATGGGTGTACGAAAAACAACCGATTTTCTCGAAAAAGCCACATGGGTTTTAGCAATATCGTTGCTATTCTTCTCACTTGTAGCAAGTATCACAATCCCACGAGGCGAAGAAGCTGTACAAGAATCGCGCTTGAAGAGTAAAGCAGAAAACTTTGTTGACCCTAACGAAGTTCCAGCTTTTCCGCAACAAGGCACTCCACCAGCAAAAATGGAATCAGGCAACGAGCAACCAAAAGCAAACACCGAAGAAAAGAAAGAAACCGAATAGTTTAGTAACGACCTTAAATCCGCAAGTCTTTTTATAAGTAATTGAATTTCAATGATTAAAATCTATTTTATTTCACCTGTTTAGGTGAAACAAAATAGATACAAATACTTAAAAGTAAAAGGATTACAAAAAGACCTTCGGATTTAAGGAACGATTAAATAATAACTTATAGTTTTGGCTTGTTCTTTTATCCATGATTTTTACTTTTAAAAGTTCCCAAATAGCTCACTAAGGTCTAAGACCTATTTTTTATGAAACGTTTAAGCTATAAATTAGCAACTTACGTTAATAAAAAGCGGAAGAACTTTTGAAAGAGTACTTATTATTGAATTTTGATAATGAACAAAACAATTGTGCCAAAATTTCAATTTATTTTTTAGCATTACTTAACAATCGAATTTTTCGTAAAAGTACCACCTTGGGGTGTCAGTATGGCAGAATACTGACACCCTCTTTTTGTTTTTGATAATGACGAAAATAGCAAATGGCGTTTGTTTTGTAAGATTTTTTTTAAAAAAAAGCTGCAAAAATGGCAGAGTATTTTTGCAAAAATTCGGAATTTCGCTTTGGCATAAATTATGAGAAAGCAGAGAAGGAAAAAAATTAATTATTAACCAATAAAATTATTAACAGCATGGCAGAACTTAATATTAAACCATTAGGAACAAGAGTTGTTATCGAACCTCAGGCAGCCGAGATGAAAACAAAAAGTGGAATCATCATTCCGGATACGGCAAAAGAGAAACCACAAAGAGGCACTATCGTAGCGGCAGGACAGGGAACAAAAGACGAAGAAATGGAAGTTCGAGTTGGTGATACTGTTCTTTATGGAAAATATGCAGGAACAGAAATTAGCATCGAAGGAAACGATTTCTTAATTATGAATCAATCGGAAGTTCTTGCAATAGTGTAAGATAACAACGATATTTGATTTATTACGGTTTAGTTAAAACGAGTAAATAATAAAACACACAAATAACAATGGCTAAGATAATAAAATTTGACATTGACGCACGTAACCTTTTGAAATCGGGCGTTGACCAATTGGCAAATGCAGTAAAAGTAACTCTAGGTCCAAAGGGGCGTAATGTAGTTATTGATAAAAAATATGGTGCGCCACAAGTAACAAAAGATGGTGTTACGGTTGCAAAAGAAATTGAGCTTGATGATTCTTTTGAAAACCTTGGTGCTCAAATGGTTAAAGAAGTTGCTTCTAAAACCAACGACGATGCTGGCGATGGAACAACAACAGCAACTGTTCTTGCTCAATCTATTGTAAACGTTGGTTTAAAGAACGTTGCAGCAGGTGCAAACCCAATGGACTTGAAACGCGGAATTGACAAAGCTGTTGTGCACGTTGTTGAGAGCCTAAAAAAACAAACGCACGAAGTTGGCGAAGACAATAAGAAAATTGAGCAAGTAGCAAAAATATCTGCCAACAACGACGACGCTATCGGTATGCTGATTGCAGAAGCTATGGTAAAAGTAAAAAAAGAAGGAGTAATTACTGTCGAAGAATCAAAAACAGCAGATACAACTGTCGAAGTTGTTGAAGGTATGCAATTTGACCGTGGTTATATCTCTCCTTATTTCATCACCGATTCCGAAAAAATGGAAGGCGTGCTTGAGAATCCCCACATCTTGCTTTGCGACAAGAAGATTTCGACGATGAAAGACCTAATGACTGTCCTTGAGCCAGTTGCACAATCGGGCGAACCTTTGATGATTATTGCAGAAGACATTGACGGCGAAGCACTTGCAACTCTTGTTGTAAACAAACTTCGTGGCACATTGAAAATTGCTGCCGTAAAAGCCCCTGGTTTTGGCGACCGTCGCAAAGAAATGTTGGAAGACATTGCTGTTCTTACTGGTGGTACTGTTATTTCGGAAGAAAAAGGTCTGAAATTGGAAGGTGCTACAATAGATATGTTAGGACGTGCCGAAAAAATTGTCATGGACAAAGATAACACAACAATTGTGAACGGTGCTGGAGCTTCTGAGAACATTGCAGGGCGTGTAAACCAAATCAAATCGCAGATAGAAAATACGACATCGGATTACGACAGCGAAAAACTACAAGAGCGTTTGGCAAAACTTGCTGGCGGTGTTGCCGTTCTTTACGTTGGTGCTGCTTCCGAGGTTGAGATGAAAGAGAAGAAAGACCGTGTAGATGACGCACTTAGCGCAACTCGTGCTGCTGTAGAAGAAGGAATTATTCCTGGTGGCGGTGTAGCATTTATCCGTGCTATTGAAGACCTAGACCAAATAAAAGGCGAAAACGAAGACGAAGAAACAGGTATTGCTATCGTGCGTCGTGCTCTCGAAGAGCCTGTACGTCAGATTGTTGAAAACGCAGGTCTTGAGGGTTCTGTCGTAGTACAAAAAATCAAAGAAGGAACCGGCGATTATGGCTACAATGCTCGCGCCGACCGTTACGAAAACCTACTCGAAACTGGTGTTATAGACCCAACAAAAGTTGCTCGCGTTGCATTAGAAAACGCTGCTTCGATTGCCGGCATGTTGCTTACTACCGAGTGTGTTTTGGCTGACGAAAAAGAAGAAAATGCCCCAATGATGCCACCAGCTGGTGGCATGGGCGGAATGGGTGGCATGGGCGGAATGATGTAAACCTCCCTGCAACACATAAAAAAAGAAAAAGGCTGTCTGATAAAGACGGTCTTTTTTAAAATATGGCACGCCTTGACAAAGACGCTGGCAACCATACAATACGACAGGTGTTGTAGTGCAGTTTTCGATTGTTTCTAAACAACTTGATTTATTTCTTAACAATCGATAATTCTTTTTTAGCAGCCAAAAAATTGAGCAAAAAATATGGAAAATAGGATACCGAAGTGGCTATTGCTGCGCCTTTTGCACCATAAATTGGTATCAGCCAAAAGTTTAGAGCTATGTTTGCTACTACGGTTATAGTGAGATTAATAGCGCATTTTTTTACTAATCCTCGATACGTAAGAAAAAGCCCTGTGTAGTGGCTAATTGAAATTAGGAATAAGTACGGAGTGAGAAGTTGAAGCGGTAGGATTGAAACGGTGTATTCTTCGCCAAAAATGAAAGGTATGAAAAAAAAGGCGAAATTTACTAAAACTGTTATTAGTAGAATATACACAATAATATTTATTTTTAGTAAATTATAAAATTTTTTCCGCAATTCCGAAATATTGTTTTGGTTTAACTTGGCGAAAATAGGCATTAGTCCTACACTCATGGCTAAACTAATGTGTGGGAGGTTTTGTATTATTTTTTTTGCGGTGGAGTATATTCCTGTTTCGTAGTCGCCCTTCATGTTGCTAAGCATAATAGTATCAACTTCTAAGGATAAATATCCTCCCACTGCCATCACAAAAATGGGGATACTATAACGAAGAATATCTTTGTCGAGTGGCTTTGTTTTCTGATTTTTTAATTTTTTATAGAACAAGAAATACATAAGTGCAAATCCTACGCACGTCGAGAAAAAAGACGAAAATGCGTATGAAAATAATATTGACGTGAAATTATGGAATGTAGTGAAAAGCAGAAAAATAAGTAACAAGCGCGAAAGGTGTTCGCTGGTGTTTATGATAAAATTGTATTTTAAGCGATGGAATCCTTCGAAAACGGCTTTGAAATATTCTTGAAAACTGTAAAAAGAAGCAAATAAAATAGCCAGTAATATGTGTTTTTTCAACTCTGGTTCGACTATGTATGTTGCTAATTTTTGATGAAAAATAAGAAGTATTAGTGCTACTATGCTGGTGGCTATTAAACGTAGTTTTAACGTTGATTTAATTACTGCTTTTTGATAAATGCTGTTATTATATTGTGCCAAAAACTTCTTGCTCGAAACATTAATCCCTAATTCTGAGGTTAATACAACAACATTTAAGATGGAGAAGAAGTACGACCACTTGCCCCACTCTTCGATGCTCATGTAACGTATTAGGAATATTTGAAGGGCGTAGAACCAAATAAATGTACTTCCTTTTGTTAGAAACGACCAAGAAACTTCTTTTATGAGTTTGTTTGATAATAATTTTTTTGCAAAATTTATGGCATATTTCATAAGTAGTTTACAGAAAATTTTATTTTAAAGTAGTTCACCTCATCGTCCAGATTTAACTACGGAGAATCATTTTAAAAATCGCTTGTTCTGTCTCATTTTTTCAGTATTTATGGCACAGTAACGAATTTATCACAAAAATACAATATTTTGCGATAATTTGTATATGATTTTAAAAATGAATTGAGTTAGTAATGGAAAATTAATAATTAATAATTTTGCTTACGCCTGATTTAGTTTTA
>JAOZMU010000194.1 GCA_029934165.1 Bacteroidales bacterium | reverse complement strand
CTGAACCATAGAATTTATAATATCCGCTTGCGTACCAGCCTGTAAATCGAATTGAGCCATTCCAGAAGAACTCTCTGTAACATACAAAAATCTGCCGTTAGGCGAAAATTCTACACCATAAGCTTTTGAATAATCATCTTGTAAAACCATTAAATTAGACAGCTCGCCTGTTGTTTGATTAAAATCGAAAACTTCGTAAGACGCTGAAAAATCGCCCGGTGAACTGTAAATTGCACAAGCCAATTTATCTCCTTTGGGAGAAGTTCGCATTTGCCCCATGGTTTTTGTTTGCGGACTTATTACCGCACCAATTGAACTTATTACTGGTGTGGTATTTAAACCTGCACTTGTTAATGAATAGGTATAAAATTTATCGTTCTCAAATTCGTGAGCAATAATCCATAAGTCTGTTCCATTTGTATTTAAGGCGGTGGTTACTTTTTCGGAAACACGACCTATTAATTGTTGGTTTTTAATGGTAACTGCACCCAATCCTTCTTGTAAAGAAATATCTATTACTGAATACATTAGTCCGTTAAATGCTGAATATTTATCGGTTGTGAAAATGTAATAAATAGTTTCGCTGCCCGGTTGTTGCACAATTAATGAGGATTGTGTAGAAGAAAAATGACCGCCTAAATCTGAGCCGTTTGTCATTTCAGCATGATTTTTATTGTAAACTTTTACTCCGTCGGTATAAAAAAGCAAGTTTCCTTCGGTATCGCTAATGGCTGATGCACCTTCGGAAGCGTTCATCGCACTGTTTGTTGTTGCTATTGGCTCGCCATTGGCGGTGTTGAATGTTATTCCTGCGTTAATGCCAAAATACCAATTATTTGCCTGTTTGTCTTCTTTGAAACGTACTTTTATGGTATCGTAAGCTAAACAACCGTATTCATGTTCGGCTATTAGCGTAAATTCATCATTTACCGAAACGGTGTTAATTTGTCCCGTACCAGTTGGTAGCCACGTATAAACATCAAAACCGCCACCTGCGTCGAGGTTTACATTGTTGCCAGGACAAAGTAATTTATCATCGCCCAAATCAAGTTCGTAAAAATCGACTATAATATTATCTTTTGCCCAGCAATGGTCTTCGTCTTCACGTGCCATTACGGTATATTCACCTGAATTTGTTACTGTTATTGTTCCAATATCTGTTTCGCCAGTTGACCAAACTATTTCGGGTGTAATGGCATCATCTATACTTAAATTTACATTTCCGGACACGGGCATACAAATATCTGCTCCAAGGTCTATGTTGGCAGGGTCTTCAAAAACAACTTTAACTCCTCTATTAAAGTAAGAACAGCCATCGTTATAATCTACTGTAAGCCAAATACTTGTTGTTTCTGTTAAAGTGATTGCTGCTTGTTCGAAATGAGTTCTTGGATTTGGGAAACGTCTGTACCAATCTATATAAGTTGCGGAGGGGTCTGTAATTTCAAGTGTAATTTCTTCGCCCGTGCAAAGTACTGTATCTATAGGTAAATTTACAGGGTGAAAACGCATATCTTTTGTAGCCGTTTTTGTAGCACAAGTACCAATAGTTACATCAACCGTGTAAAGACTTGATGTATTTACAGTTATTGCTCCTGTTGTAGCTCCTGTATTCCATAAATAAGTGGCATCTGCATACGGATTTCCATCGAGGTCGGTAGCTGCAATAGTTACGGGTTCGCTACTATAAAAACAAGAGTTTCCTCGAATTATAGGGTTAAAATCGGCTTCAAAAGTTACCTGAATTGTGTCGTAACTCATGCAGGTATTTGCATTTACGGCTATTTGATATTCTCCTGAAGTTGTTACAGTAATTTTTTCGGTTATTTCGCCAGTATTCCAATAATAGGTGTCGGCATTGGGAGCTTGTGGGTCTAATTCTACGCTTAAATCGCCACAAACAATAATTGTATCTTTTGCAAAATTTGCCCCTTTGTAGGTCGAAATATGTACTTGATACGTTAATTGTCTTTCAATGGAATTGACGGTATAATTTAGGGTAACGGTATAAGTGCCATCGGCGGTATAAGTATGTTCGGGGTTTGCTATGGCAGAAGTATTAGCTGCGCCCGATGCGGGGTCGCCAAAGTTCCAGTTGTAGTTTGTAACTTCTTTATTTGTAGCTACATAAAAACGTGTTGGTTCTCCGCTACAAAAATATTGTGCTACAATTTCGCTTTCGCAGAGAAATATTTCGGGCATGAAATTTGGCAGTCCGTTTTTTCCTTGTTTTCCTGATAAAGATTGAGAGGCAAGCGAAAAATTACAAGCCGCTCCAAGTTCGTTGGGGTTTGCAATTACCGAAAGACTTGTCTGACGGTTTGAAGGAATATACATTTTTCCATCAGGAGCGAGTTGAATTGCACCAAAGTGTGCTCTAAAGTCATCACTTCCTGGTGCAGAAGTCCCTACAACCGTTTTTGTTGCTGGCGGATAATCTGCTTCTAAATCGAATTGATAAATATTTACTGTTGCCGAAGAATAAGGACCGTACCAATTTGAAACATATATTTTACTTCCGTCAGGTGAAAATTCAACGCCATAAACATCAGAATTAGAACCAGTGATAACATCTCTGAAAGTCATAGGGTTTTTTATTTTTCCAGTAGCATTATCAAAATCAAAAATTTGAAAACCGCTATTGCCATGATTATAAGTATAGTCATAAACACAGGCAAGTTTGCTTCCGTTTAAAGACGCTTTCATGTATGCTTGTGACGAATTTCGGTGAATTGCACCAACGGCACTTTCAACTGGCACTGGATTTACACCTGCTGCTGTAAGTAAAAAAGCAATAAAGTTATTTGAATAAGTGTCATGTGCAATTATCCAATAATCTGTTCCGTTTACATGTTTTACTGCTGTTACTTGTTCGGTTGTAATTGTGCGAAGTTGAGTGTTTTTAGTGGTAACTTTTCCAAGTCCAGCATTAAAAGTCATATCAACTATTGAGTAATTCATGCCGTTATCATTTCCTCCCCAACTCTCAACGGTAAAAATGTAATACTCCGTTGTACTTCCTGGTTTTGGGACACACAGTCCGCTTTGCGCAGAAGAAGAATGACCAAATAAGTCCGTACCGTTGTCCATAATTGCATGATTTTTATTCCAAACGGTCATTCCATCAGAATAAAACAGCAGGTTTCCATTCTCATCGCTCATTGTACTTACACCTTCAATATTACTGTATTGTCCGTCAGTTAATGGTACAGGTGAACCAGAATTAAAATCAAGTCCTGCATTTATTCCAAAATACCAGATGTTTCCTGTTTTGCTCATTCCGCAAGTTTCGGCAGGTGGATTTACAAAAAAATCGGCAGTTTGTGTGCAGCCTGTTACGTTGTCAGTTACCAAAACACTATAATTTCCTGTTGAAAGCGAAGTCAAATCTTCGCTTGTTTCGTTGTTTGGTGTCCATGCGTAAGAATAATCTCCAGAGCCTGCGGTAATTGTGATGTTAATTTCACCATCGTTGTTTGCCGAAGTGGCATCAGTTATAACGCTCTCAATTTCGAGTTTTGGGTTTATTGTTACCGCTTTCTCGATAGTATAATCAGCAAAACAAACTGAGTTAATATTCATTTTCACATCATACGTTCCAGCTGAAGTAAATGTATGTGTAGGGTTGTTTTCTGTAGATGTGTTATTTTGAGTATCGTCGAAATTCCAATCCAATGTTTTTATATTTGTATTGTTGCCGATTAATGTAAATTGAGTGTTTGAAGTTTCGCAAAGGTTGGTGAAAGAATAATTTGCATCGGTAGGAAGAGTTACATTTGGAAGACCTACAAATGAGCGATTACCAGCAAGATGTACTCCTTGGTCATTAAAATTAGAGGCAAGTCCTAAACCATTTGGATTTTCAATAACTCCAATATATTCCGAATTAAGCATTGCAACATATATTTTAGCATCTGGGGCAAGTTGAAGCGAGTATGCTATAAAATCAGTCTCGGGAAAAGATATTTTAGAATTAATAATATCAGAAGAACCTCCAGCATCTAAATCAAACTGCACAAGGCTATTTAATTCAGAATTAACACGAGTGGTATATAAAAATCTTTCGTTTGGTGAAAATTCCATACCCCAGTAATTGGCACGTTCTTCTGAAAAATTATGAGTCAAAATACCTGTTTTATTATCAAAATCAAATAATTCAAGTCCATACTGAGAATGAATACATGCTATTTTGTCTCCCGATGGTGATACTTTCATTTGTCCCCATAATCCCATTCCACTAACACTTTGTCCTACATTAGATTCAACAGGCGCAGATACTCCCGTAGAACTTAAAAGACTTGCTATAAATTTATTTGAATTTTCTTCGTGAGATATTATCCAATAATCTGTTCTATTAGCATGTTTAGTAATTGTAAGTTTTTCAGAAGCTGGTGAATGTATTACTGTATTTTTAACAGTAACATTGCCATTCCCTGAATTTAGGCTCATATCAACAATAGAATAACATAAGCCGTTTGCTCCATTATTTTCTGCAGCATCAACTGTAAAAATATAAAATAAATTATTATCGCCTGGTTTTGGAACAATTAAAGCAGCTTGCGCAGCAGAATTATGTCCTAATAATCCTACTCCATTTGGCATAAAAAGATGGTTTTTATCATAAACAATTGCTCCATCTGTATAAAACAGCAAATCGCCATTAGCATCTGCAATACTTGCACAACCTTCCATCGAATTAATTTGTCCGTCAAATAAAACTGTTGGTGGACTAGTTTTAAAGTCAAGCCCAGCATTTTCTCCGAAATACCAAATATTGAACTGATTATTGCCACAAGTAGCAGGTTGAACATCAAACTCCTTTGTTTGTGTGCAGCCTTTTGCATCGGTTACATTTACAGTATGCGTTCCTGCTGCAAGAGCTGTAATCTCTTGCGTTGTTTGTCCGCTAGGTTGCCAAAGTATTGGATTGTATGGTTCTTCTCCGTCAGTAATAGTGATGTTAATTTCACCATCGTTACCTATTATTTCGTCAGTTACCGTTCCTGCAATTTGTATTTCGTAGGCAAATTTTGCAAGATACATTTGCGTTTCGGGCGAACTTGCATTGTTTATGGTATTTGTTCCGAAAGTTATACTTGTACTTGAAAACTGTCCGGTAATATAAAATTGTCCGCACTCGTTTGAACAAGATGCTCCGTTGTAATCGTGTTCAACTCCGCCTATAGTTTGTGCCCAAATATTTGTACCACTATCATTAAATTTAGCTATGAAAATATCGTATTTTGCGACTTGTGAGTTCGTAATGGTTTCGGCATCAAAAGGTATATTTGTATCGTCATATTCGCCAGTAAGGTAAAGTTGGTTATCTGAATTTACAGATATATGACTTAAAGAAGTAAAACCGTTTCCACCAAAACCTTTTACCCACTGTTCTGTTCCTGCTGAATTATATTTTACAAGGAAACAAGAAGTTTCTCCATTTTGGCCTATTGTAGTTGTGTTAAATGCAAGACCTGAAAAATTCATATAATAACCACCGAAATACACATTGTCATTTTTATCTATCGCTATTGCACTTGCCTCATTTAAGCTATTTGCATCAACAGTTTTAGCCCAAATTTCTTTACCGTCTTTGTCATATTTGAGCATTAAAATATCAAGATTACTTTCCGGATTGTTTAATGTAGTTGATGGCTTTGATTCAAAAGTTAGCAAAGCACTTGCAAAACCACCTGCTATATATATGTTTCCTTGCGAGTCGGTTTCTATATCCGAGAGTTGTTCTCCGCCAGTTCCTCCAGCAGTTTTTGCCCAAGTCAAAACACCGTTAGTTGTGAATTTAGCTACAAAAATATCCGAACTTCCGTTAGAAATTAAATTAGTACCTTCCAATAGCACCGATGCGCTTGAAAAATCGCCACAAATAATTGGGTTTCCGTCTTTGTCTATTGTAATGCTTCTTCCGTATTCTTGTCCTGCTCCTGCCGCAATTGCAGACCATTGAGGTTCTCCGTTGGAGTTGAATTTAGCTACAAACATATCTGGGTTATCATTTATGCCACCATTTACAAATATTGTACTTCCAAAAAACATTCGGTCGCTATTAAAATGCCCTGTCAGGAATACATTTTGATTATCATCAACTGCTATTGAGTAAGCGTGATCGTCTTTTGTTCCGCCAAAAGATTCTGCCCAAATGATTGCTCCGTCTTTGTCGTATTTCGCAAAAAACACATCATGTGTTGTAGAGTTAGTGTTGGTGTTGGTAAGTTCAATTCCTTCAATAGTAAAAGTTGCCCCTTTAAAACGCCCTACTAGATAAATATTTCCGTCTTTATCGGTTGTTATGCTGTGCGCACCACTTTCTCCTGCTCCATTTCCTGCGGTTTTTGCCCACTGCCAAATGTCTTGTGCATTAACAGACATAAAAATAAAAAGTTGCAGAGTAATAAATAATAAATACTTTTTCATCTCTAAAATTATTTAAGCACAAAGTACTGGTTATCAGTTATCTGTGTTCAGTTATTAGTTTTTAATTCTTAATTAATTCTCTTATCTTAAAAGATTTACGGTTCCGTTAACAACTTGACCCGATGGAAGCCATAAAGTATAATAATAAGGTCCAGATGGGGAATTTCCTCCGTCCCAGTCGTTGTTATAATTATTGGATTCGTAAACTTTGCTGCCCCAAC
>JAOZMU010000011.1 GCA_029934165.1 Bacteroidales bacterium | reverse complement strand
ATCAGTAATAAAGCTAAAATTAAAATCCTGAAACCAAAATCACTTTAGTATAAATTCATTTTACTTTGTTAAAACAAAGACAAAATTCACACGCAATATGGACATTAATTTATCTGACTTTAATTTAGCCGATTCCGATTTATTCAACTCTGATATTGAATTAATTAAGACCAAATTTAACGACACTGAAAAACATTTTTCGGACATCAAAACAATAGACTCGCTCTTAAATCATCGCCAGAAAAACTACACGCAAAATATTGCTGTTGAAGATAATACAGGAAAATACACCTATGCGCAATTAGAATCGGACAGCAATAGGCTAGCACATTTTTTGCGCAGTCGAGGAGCTATTTCCGAAACCCCAATCGCTATTCATGTCGAGCCGTCATATTGGGCTTGCGTGTGTTTCTACGCAGCAACAAAAGCAGGTGCGTGTTATTTACCCATCGAAACCAGCTTCCCATTCAAGAGAAAGAAAGAAATATTCTTGCAGGCAAATCCAAAATTTATCCTTTTCCAGAAAAAATATATTTCCGACACCAACAGACTTCAGTGGGAATGCAATTCCGTAAAAACAATATTATGTCTTGACTCTGAGGACTTTCACTCAGAAATTGAGCAATCCGGCGAATTAATGAAACAGTCGCTTTGGGATTATATTGGCGAGAGCGCGAAGAATCAAATTTCTGGAGGTGCTTGGTTTTCAAGCTATACCGGCAATGAACTTTCTGCCAATGAAATGAATGAGTACTCAGAAAACATTTTAACGAAACTAAAACCATATCTATCTGCGCAAAAAACCGTATTAGAAATTGGTTGCTCCTCCGGAATTTCTTTGATGAAAATTGCTCCACATGTAGCAGAATATTATGGAACAGATTTATCCTCGAAAATCATTGAAAATCTGCGATATACGTTGAAAAATCGAAAAGATATTTCAGAAGTAAAACTATTCGCATTAGCCGCTCATCAAATATCCGAATTGCCAAGAAAAAAATTCGATATTATTATCATAAATAGTGTCATTCAAGCATTTGCAGGATATAATTACCTCAGAAACGTAATCAAAACAGCAGAGAAAATCTTGACTGATGACGGAATTATTTTTTGTGGCGACATTCAAGATTTAGAGAAAAAACAAGATTTACTTGAGGATTTACGTTTGTTTAAGTCGCAAGATACTAAAAATAAGTATAGTACAAAAATGGATTGGCACAAGGAATTGTTTGTTCCATTCACCTTTTTCAAGGACTTGGAGAGCGAAATTTCTTCCGTAAAAAGTGTTACAAAAAGCACAAAATTAGGTACGCTTGATAACGAGTTAACAAAGTTTCGCTACGATGTTATTTTAGAGTTTGATAAAAAAATTGCAAAGCAAAAAATAACAAATAAAACCAAGTATCAATTTGATATTAAGGCTCTTGATGAGTTTGAATCTTCTCTGCCATCGACAATTCACAACAGTAGCAATTGCGCCTATATCCTCTTCACTTCAGGGTCGAGTGGCAAACCAAAAGGAGTCGTTATACAACATTCGGCGATTTGTAATTTTGTGTTTTCTGTCTCCGAAATCTTTAATAATCAGATAAATAGCAATGATGTTTTTTTAGCTCTGACAAGTTTATCCTTCGATGTTAGCCTCTTTGAGATTTGCACCGCCCTTTCATTTGGAGCTAAATTAGTAATACATAATAAAAATCAATCTTTTGATATAAGTAAAATTTCTCAAGATATTGCAGAAAAGAAAATAACTACCACGTATATCCCGCCTTCGATTCTTGAAGAAGTGGCTGAAGAATTAGCTGGTAAAGACCTGAAATTAAATAAATTACTTGTCGGCGTTGAACCAATAAAACCAGAAATATTGGAATGCTTTACACGACTAAATTCAGAGATGCAAATTGTCAATGGGTATGGACCGACAGAAGCTACAATATGCGCAACTTTTTGGGCTTATGTTCCCGATATTGAAACTGAGTTTGTTCCGATAGGCGCACCTTTATCAAATTGCAAAATATTTATTTTGGACGAAAATGACGAGATTTTGCCAATTGGGGTTACAGGCGAAATCTGTATTGCTGGCATGGGTATTGCACGCCAATATTTGGGTAATAGTGCTGAAACTCAAAGTCGATTCTTCAACCCATTTTGGGACAAGGAATTGCGTCTTTACAAAACTGGAGATTTGGCTTTCTGGCAGCCTGACGGAAATATCATTTTTGTCGGAAGAAACGACAACCAAGTAAAAATACGAGGACACAGAATAGAAACAAAAGAAATCGACATACGCTTGGAAGGTCATCATTCTATCCAACAGGCAATTACCGTTGTAAATAAAAACGCAGAAATATCCGAATTGGTATCATATTTTACACAAAATCAGAATGTTACAGAAATCTCGACACCAAAACTAAAGGCGTGGATTTCATTGGAAAAACCTGAATATATGATTCCGACATATTTTGTGAAATTAGAGCAATTTCCTCTCAATATGAGCGGAAAAATAGATAAAAATAAATTACCAAAACCTGTTTTAACTTCTGATTCTCAGGAAATAGTAGCACCTCAAACACCTTTGGAACAACATCTAGCTAACATTTGGGAAGATGTATTGCAAATTAAAATAAAAAGCATAGATGATAATTTTTTCGTACTGGGTGGACATAGCCTAAAAGCAACAAAAGTTGGAATTAGAATTCAGAAACAACTAAATACCGCCGTATCAATTCAAGAAATATTCAAATATGCTAGTATTCGCGAACTTGCCAAGTTGATTGCGCAAAAAATTCCCGCCGAAATTTCAAAAATCGAATTACTTCCAGACCAGCCAAACTATGAATTATCGCACGCTCAACGCAGAATGTTTATCCTACAAAGTCTTGATAAAAAGGATTCTACATATAATCAAATCATTAATGCAAAGCTAACTGGAGAGTTAAACCTTAATAAATTAGAAAAAGCTTTTGAATTATTAATTCAACGACATGAATCGTTTCGTACGTCCGTAGTAATTGATAATGACAAGCCAAAACAGATAGTAAAAAATACCTGTGATAGCGATTTTACTATTCTTGATTTTACGAATAAAAGTAATAAAGAAATAAATATTAATGCGATTATTGATGAGTTTGCTCAAAAACCATTCAATCTTGAACGCTCGCCATTGCTGAAAGTGCAAATCATTAGGACTTCTCAAAAAACATGGTATCTGACAATTGTTATGCATCATATCATCAGCGATGGCTGGTCTATTGGTTTGATATTAAACGAATTATCCGAATTTTATAGAAATGGTTTGGATTCATTTGAGACTTTGAATTTTGGTTACAAAGATTTTGCTGCATGGCAAAATAAAATTATCACAGAAATGCCTGAGGCTAAAGCATTTTGGCATAATAGCTTGTCTGGCGAACTTGGACATGTAGATTTACCTGCGGATTTTCCTAGACCAATCGAAAAAAGCAACGAAGGAGATATTATTACCTTTGAATTTCCGAAATCTACTACCGCAAAAATCAAAGAAATTAGCAAACAGCATCAAGCAAGCCTTTTTGTATTTCTGGAAACATTAATCAAGATTTTTATTTATAAATACACTAATATTCAAGACATTACGATTGGTACTCCTGTTTCAGGCAGAAATCACGCAGATTTGGAAAAACAGGTCGGTCTATTTGTAAATACCTTGCCTTTGCGTACAAAATTATCTGGCGATAAGTCTTTTATTGAGTTGATACGCAAAATTTCTAATCACACCGTTAAAGCCTTCGATTTTCAAAGCTATCCACTTGATTTAATGATAGATGAGCTAGAGGTTGAACGGCGTACAGATAGGTCGCCGATATTCGATATTATGGTGGCTTTGCAAAACAATGAAATTACTTCGCCATATTTTGCAGGAATTACAATAGAAGAAATCGGACGTAAACATATAACGAGCAAATTTGATATTACTTTTTCATTCTATGAGTTTGATAATCAGTTAAAATTGAATATTGAATATTGCACAAATCTATTTTCTGCTCGAAGAATTAATTCATTTTTTACTCATTTATTAAATCTTACAAATGAGATTGTCGAAAATCCATTTCAGAAGATAAGCAAATTTAGTTTGTTGTCGTATAATGTTAAAAATGAATTAATTACAAAGATACAAGGTAAGAATATTTCACTTCCAGAAAATTGCAATTTAGTACAAATGTTCGATTCGCAAGTGGTAAAATCGCCAAATGCTATTGCTCTTAAATACAATGGAATACACTTGAGTTATGCAGAATTGAGACAACTGTCAATAAATATTGCGAAAATAATAGCCCAGAAAAAACCTGATAATTCAGAAATAATTGGTTTTATTTCTGACCCAAATGAAATTGCTATTGCGACGATTTTGGGTATTTTACGAAATGGGTCTGCGTATATGCCAATCTCCCCCGATTTTCCGACAAGCAGAATTAAATTAATGATGGAAAGCGCAGGATGTAAAGTGCTTACAACTGATATTATTCGGGATAATTTGAACGAAATTAATGATGAAAGCATAATTCTAATAGACAACAAAAACGTAGCAAATGTAAAATGCTCTGAGTTTTCTTCAGAGGCAAATAATTATGCCAGCGTAATATTCACATCTGGAACAACTGGAGTTCCAAAAGGATTAAAATTTAAACAAAAATCTATAATAAATGTATTACAATGGTTTGGAAAACAGTATGATATACAAAATGCCATCAATGTTGCTCAACTAAGTAATTTTATCTTTGATCCTTCAATAGAACAAATCTTTGGCACATTAATACACGGAGCAACAATTTGTATTCCAGATAAAAATACATTTGCCTCGTCAGAAAATTTCACAAATTATATTAATTCCAATGAAATTCAAGTAGTTAACACTGTGCCTACTGTTATAAGAGAATTTATTTCTCAAAACGAAGTTATGCCTACGCTACGAACAATAATTTCAGGCGGAGATATATTAGATAATAATCTAAAAAACAGCATTTTAGAGAAAAATTATGAACTATACAACCACTACGGACCAACCGAAACAACCATCGAAGTATTATTTGAAAAATGTTCAATAAACTCACCTGTAACTATCGGATTACCAATTGATAACACCCAAATTTATATTTTGGATAATGACCTTAATTTATTGCCACCGAAAGTAGTTGGCGAAATTTGTATTGCAGGAGTTGGAGTAGTTGGTCAATATATTAATAATGAAATGGTTAACAACAGTTCATTTGTCGAATCGCCTTTTGACAAAAATTCTATAATATATCGTACTGGAGATACTGGATACATTGATGATTTTGGCAAAATTGTATTCTGTAAAAGAAATGATGAACAAGTCAAAATAAATGGCTATCGTGTTGAATTACAGGAGATAAAATCGCAACTTTATGAAATTGGAGTTTTCAGCGATATTGAGGTAGTTGCTATCGAAAATAGTGATAAACAAAAAACAATTTCGGCATTTTGTGTAACAAATTCAGGAAAGAAAAGCTCTGAAGAATGGGTGAGAAATAAACTTTCCATGGTTTTACCTCCGTATATGCTACCAAGTCAATATATTTTCGCAAAGAAACTACCAAAAAAGCAAAACGGAAAAACAGATTTTGATAAGCTTCGTTTACTTCAAACTAACGAAAAAACTAAATCGTTAGGTGTTGTTAATAAGGAACTTAAATACGTATGGTACGATGTTTTAAACCGTTATCCAAACGATTCGAATGCTAATTTTTTTCATTCGGGAGGAAATAGTTTAAAGGCTATTCAATTAGTGTCGAGACTACGAAAAGTTTTTAATTGCGAAATTCGTTTGTACGATGTGTTTAAAAACCCAACAATCAGTACATTACAAAAATTTCTAGGACTTGCCACAACACAAAAATTCACAAAAATTCCACGAATAAAATCACAAAAACTAAATAAATTGTCTTTCGCGCAAGAGCGTCTTTGGATTTTTCAGAAATTACACCCAGAAAGTTATGCGTATAATATTCCTTCTGCTATTTGGTTACTAGGGAAATTGGATACTACGCTTTTGAGCGAGGCATTCTTGCGTGTAAGTGAAAGGCACGAGATAATGCGTACTAGATTTACCGAACAAGATGACGTTCCATTTCAAGAGATTGCATCAAAGTCCGAAAGTTTTTGTGAATTAGTGGATTACGGTAGGAAATTATCAAAGTCCGAAATACAAAATAAGGTTTATGAAATCACAAATTTGCCATTTGATTTATCAAAAACGTCTTTGTTTCGTGCTAGAATAATAAAATGCGATGATAATAAATACCTGCTGGTATTTTGTATTCATCATATTATTTGTGATGGTTGGTCGCTTCGCCAGTTGATTCAAGAAGTAGCAAACTATTACAATACAGGTAAATTACCCCAACCCGAAAATATCAAGTACGTCGATTTCGCAGAATGGCAAATAACTGACCTTAAAAAAAGAGAATCTGAATATAAAAAGTTCTGGAGAAATCAGTTGCAAATGCCTATTCCTGTCGCTCAATTGCCAACAGATTTTAAACGACCTTTGTATAAAACTTTTGCTGGAGATAGAATAATAATTGAGTTGGAAGAGAATTTCTTAGTTAGAGCTAAACAGTTGGCTATCAGTCAAGAAACGAGTCTTTTTACAATTTTGTTGGCTGTAACAAATTTATGGTTAGCACGAATTTCAAATCAAACCGAATTTATTAGTGGTGTACCAGTATCAGGACGACAACACATTGACACTGAGGATGTTATTGGTTGTTTCGTAAATTCAATTCCGATTTGTACAAAGTTTAGTTTTAGTGATAGTTTTTTGAAAATTGTAAATGAAGTACGCAATCAAATGGAACAAGTACTTGAATATCAAGACTATCCATTTGATAAATTAGTGCAGGATTTATTTCCAGAAAAACCCTCAGATAGACATCCAGTTTTTGATGTAATGGTTTCCTTGCAAAACTTTGATAAACAAGATTTTACAATAAACCAAATGAAAACAAATGAGTTTCATTTTGAAAATAATACTTCAAAATTTGATTTATCGTTTACCTTTTCTGAAAACGACAAAACACTAAGTCTTGCCCTTGAGTATAATTCTGATTTATTCAAATCTTCGACAATAGACACTTTATTAGATAGTTATAAGTATTTCATTGATGAAACAATCTGGAACGCACATTCAAAAATATCTGAAATTGCTCTTTGTTCGGATAATTGTAAAGCTCATATTTTGAATACTTTAAGTGCCAATAGACCTCCAGAAACAACATCTGGAAATATTATTAATATTTTTGAAGAAATTGCAGATAAATATCCGAATGAAAAAGCTGTAGTATTTGGCGTTAAGACTTTATTATACAGTGAATTAAAAGCAAAAGCAAAAAAAATTGCTGCATTAATAATAAGAACTCAACAATCAGCGAAAAGAGTGGCTATATGTATGCAGCGTAATGAGCTGTTGATTGCCAGTATTTTAGGCTGTTTATACTCTGGTTGTGCGTATGTTCCCATTGACTCCGCATTACCCGCCAAAA
Source organism: Bacteroidales bacterium (assembly GCA_029934165.1). GTDB lineage: Bacteria > Bacteroidota > Bacteroidia > Bacteroidales > JAOZMU01 > JAOZMU01. The sequence continues at coordinate 13,205 of JAOZMU010000011.1, read as the reverse complement.
GAATTCAATACATGTTGGAAGATTGTCGTGCAGGTGTTATTCTTACGGACACTCAAAGTACCGAAAATCTGCCTCAGAATAACGTGAATAGAATTTTGATTTCCGAAAATCTTGTGAACAATATTTCTGAAAATCAATATTTTACTCCCTCAAAAGAAGCGTACGTAATATATACATCTGGAACAACAGGTGTTCCGAAAGGAGTGAGTATTTCGCAACAGTCGGTGGTTAATTTGATTGAATCACTTGAAACTCGAATATTCGCAAAATATCCTGAAACTAAGAATGTTGCACTAATGGCAAGTGTTTCTTTCGATGCCTCGGTTCAGCAGATTTTTAGCACTCTACTAAATGGGCGAACATTGTTTGTTGTGCCTGATGAAACAAAACTCAACGCGCAATCTTTAGTCGAATTTTTGAGCGATAATTTCATCGAAATTTCCGATGGTACGCCTTCACTTCTTGAAGTGTTAATAACTGGTTATCAACTTGTTTCGGGCATTCAAACTCCAAAGCATTTGATTATTGGAGGCGAGCCACTCCCTACGCGACAAATCAAGCGTTTCTACGAGATAGATGTAACTCAAAACACCACTATTTCAAATGTTTATGGTCCGACAGAAACAACGGTTGATGTAACTGAATTTTTTCTAAATCGAAATTCAAAAATTTTGCAAGAAATTGTGCCAATTGGAACGCCATTAAGTAATGCCCAAATATTAATATTAAGTGCTGATTTACAACTTATTCCACCTTTGGTTTATGGAGAAATATTGATTGGAGGTAACACATTATCAACAGGATATGTAGGAGAAGGTAAATTGCATTCCAATAAATTTGTCAGCAATCCGTTTAATCCGGCTGAAAGGCTCTATCGTACAGGTGATTACGGGCGTTGGTTAAATGATGGTACAATAGAATTTTATGGTAGGAAAGACGAGCAAGTCAAAGTAAGTGGTTTTAGAATTGAATTATCTGATATTGAGGAGAATATGCGCAATATTCCAGAAATTCGGAATGCCACAGTTGTCGCCGTAGGAGAAAATGAAAATAGCACTTTAATTGGTTTTTATATATCAGATATTGAGGAGTATAACGATGATAGGCTACACAATGAATTGGTAAATATCTTACCTCATTATATGATTCCAAACCGTTATATCAAGATTAATAAAATTCCTTTGACAAATAGTGGAAAAATTGATAAGAAGAAATTGCTAATTGTAGCCTCAACTACACAAAATGAATATACTGAATTTTCTGAAAACCAATCTAATACGGAAACGAAATTACTAAAACTGTGGAGTGTTCTTTTAAACAATAATAATATAAAAATTACTGATAATTTTTTCCGAATCGGAGGCAATAGCCTGCAAGCGATTAGATTAGTTGGACAAATTTGGCAACAATTCTCAGTTAAAATTCAGTTTAAAGATGTTTTCACGACACCTACCGTAGCTGCGCTTGCACAAATTATTTCTACATCAAATACTTACTCCTACTCAAACATTGAGCCATTACCAAAACAGGAGTACTACGAGTTATCTGCTACTCAAAAACGTATTTGGATATTATCTCAGTTTGAAAGCGAACGTAATGCGTACAATATACCTATGGCATTTTGGGTATCAACAAATTTTTTAGTAGGCAAATTGGAAAGAGCTTTGTCTGCAATAATAGAAAAATATGATGTATTTAGAACTAGCTTTCAGTTAGTTAATGGAGAACCTGTTGCAAAACTTCTGGATTTTCTTAAAATTGAAATTCAACAAATATTTTGCGACAATAGTTCCATACAAGCAACTATTAAACAAGCTATTAAACATGAATTTAACCTAAATAAGCCTCCTCTTTTAGTTGTTAAGTTAATAATACCCAAAACAGGAAGAAAAATATTATTAATAAACACTCACCACATTATTAGTGACGCAGTTTCAGTAGAAATTCTTCTTTCTGAAATTCAGGAGTATTTTGTTGAAAATAGATTAAAACCTTATGCCTTTACTCGTTATGTTGATTTTGCTAACTGGCACAACAACGAACTTCGTGGTGAGTTGTTTGAAAATAAAAAACAGTTTTGGCTTAATGAACTTTCTGGTGAAATCTCTATGCTTGAATTTCCTTACGATTACAATAGGAAAAGTTACAAAACTTTTGCCGGAAAGACCTTAAAATCAACAATTAAGAGTGTTGTGCTTAATCAAATTAAGCGTAAAACAAAAGAATTGGATTGTAGTATTTTTATGTATCTCCATGCGGTACTAAAAGTTTTTTTATATCGCTATTCACATCAAAATCAGATAATTATCGGTACACCAGTCGAAGGACGTACACACCCATCGGTCGAGAAAACAATTGGTGCATTCATAAATACTATTGCTTTGCGTTCCAATGTATTAGGAGATGTTCCGTTTTCAGATTTTCTGAAATTATCAAATCGTCAAACTGCGGATTGTTTTAGTAATCAGGACTTTCCATTTGATAAAGTTGTCGATTTACTAAATGTTGAGCGAGATTTGAGCCGTTCGGCAATTTTTGATGTTCTTATGGTGTTTCATGATTACAGCAAAACACACCGTCAAAACACTGATTTTGAAAGTGTTAAAATCGAAAATAGTTTTGCTAAATTTGACATGACATTTACTTTTGGAGTATCAAACAACGATATTACGTTTTGGTTTAATTTTAACACAGATTTACTTAGTGAATCTCGTGCAGCTCTGATTATCAATCACTTTAATCTATTGCTTTCGTCAACTCTTACTTGTTTTGATAGCAAAATTGATGATTTAGAAATATTAATTCCTAGCGAAAAAATTCAAGCTATTCCAAAACCAGCTTTTATTTTTGATTTCAAAGAAGACGAAAACTTGGTAAGTTTGTTTGACATTCAGGCAGCACAAACTCCTGATAATATTGCTATTGAGGATGAATTTGGAGCAATTACTTATCAAGAATTGCGTAAAAAAACATTATCGCTGGCTTCTCATCTTTTAAAGATTGGAACAACTGATAATCAATTTATTCCCGTAATTACTGACGAAAATAGATATTTGGTAATAGCCATCATTTCTACACTTAGAGTTGGAGCTGCTTATGTTCCGATTGATAAATCGCATCCACTTGAACGTAAAGAGTTTATATTCAAAGATTGCTCTGCCAAAACGGTATTATGCCACGAAAACGAAATAGAAAAGTACAGGCTTTCATATAATGCAATTAGCTTTATTTCAGTAGATGGCTCTTATCGTGAGCAATATTCTTGTTCTTTTCCGAAAATGCACCCAGAAAATTTTGCGTATCTAATTTACACATCTGGGTCTAGCGGAAATCCTAAAGGTGTGGTTATCAAGCACTATTCTGTTGTTAATTTGATTCGGAATTTGGATTTTGTTCAATACACAAAATTAAATACTCCGGTAAAAGTTGCATTATTAGTAAATTATATTTTTGATATGTCTGTTCATCAAATTTTTGCACCAATTCTTTCTGGAAATATATTAACAATTCCGGGCGAAACCATTAGAAAGAGTCCTCAGCAGTTATATGATTTTTTATGCGATAGTAAAACAAATTTTATTAAACTAACGCCTTCACTTTTTTCTGTTTTATTCCAAAACAAACAAAAAAAGCATACTTCTCTGAAAAGAATTTTGCTTGGCGGTGAGGCACTGTCAATTAGTCATTTACAAAGTTTTTATTCCAACATACCAAATGCCAATTCAGTTGTAATTTCTAATGTTTATGGACCAACAGAAGCTACGATTGACGCTACAAGTTACGAAATAACAGGACAGGAAAAAGGTAAAATTCCAATAGGAAAAGCTCTTGCGGGTTATCAAATATTTATTCTTGATGAAAGTGGACATGATGTTCCTGACGGTGTTTTTGGCGAAATTTGCATCTCAGGAAAAGGATTGGCTTGGGGGTATCTCAATAGGCAACACCTTACCAATAAACAATTTACAGCACATAATCGTAATTTGGAAACTCGAATTTATCGGACTGGTGATATTGGAAGACGAAACCTAAATGGCGATATAGAATATTTAGGTAGAAATGACAGTCAAATAAAGATAAATGGCTATCGAATTGAAATTGGCGAAATTGAAAATTGTGTCTTACAACATCCTTTCATATTAAATTGTTGCGTTCTTTTGCAAGACAAAGACTTATATTGTTATTATACTCTTTATGCAGAGAAGGTGCTGAAAATTAGCTCACTAAAAACATATATTGCAACAAAACTGCCTTCGTATCTAACGCCCACAAACTTTGTTGAAATCAATGAATTTCCTTTGACAAGTAATGGCAAAATTGACAAACGAGAATTAACACAAATAAAATCCATGGACAAAGAGTACGTTGTGGACAAAGAATTATCAACTAGCCAATTAACTATGATTAATGCGTGGAAAATGGTTTTACCTAATAGCTCAATAAAATTAAATGATAATTTTTTTGCTATCGGTGGTAATAGTCTCAAAGCCATGCAGTTAATTTCCTATATTCAAAAAGAATTTGATGTTGCATTACCAATAACCTCACTTTTTGAATGCCCAACTCCAATTCAATTATTGGAGAGGTTAGCTGTTGCTAATAAAGATGAAAAAATAACGCCTATTTGCCTGTATGAATGTAATGGAAAACGAATATTTAGTTTTCCGCCAATAATTGGCTATGGTGCTATTTATCACGAGTTTGCGAAATTAGTTGGCTCTTCGTTTTACGCTTTTAATTTTGTTGACTCTGAGAGTTTTATTGAAGATGTGTGTTCTTATATTTCAAAAATATCAAAAACAGAAGATATTTATTTGGTCGGTTATTCTGCTGGTGGTAATTTAGCTTTTGAAATTGCCAAACAACTGGAAGATAGAGGAATAAATATTAAAAGTTTAATTCTTCTTGACGCAATTCCTCGTCAGAAAAGCTCTACCCTAAATTACACAATTAGCGAGGAGTTGATAGAAAATTATCTAAATCAAATAGGTTATCAGGGTGAAAGACAGGTGATTAGAAAGCAAATAGCTCAAAAATCAGAGGCATATAATCAGTTCTTAAATAAAATTGAGTATAATGGGAAAGTTAAAACTCGTATCAAATTAATAACCTCGGCTGGAAATAGCGGTATTTTTAATTGTTGGAAAAACTATTCTATGCAAGCTAATTTTAATTTCGAGGGTTTTGGAGCGCACGACAAAATGTTCGTAAATCCAAATTTAAAGAAAAATGCAGAGATGCTAACGTCATTTCTTGATAAAATTTGATTGGTTAGATGCGAGAAACTATAAGCTATCAAGGGTTATAAATTCAACTCTATCAGAATGTTCTTTCTGAATATACTCTATAAATCTAAAAACAGCCAATTTGCTTTCTTCCTCGCCCTCGACGTGGCAGCCAATACTCATCAGTTGTGGTGTTTCGCTTGCTTGGGCAAGCATTTCGTCGAATGTCTGTCGCATTGTGGCTTCGGAAACGAAGTCGGATAATCCTAGATTATTTGGAATTTCAGTTAATTGAGGTAAAATACTAAATGGTTGCGATTTATAAGTAAGGAATTTTTCTCCGAATATTTTTTTGTAAATTGTGTTTTTGAGAAAACCAATGGGTATTTCTTTTGCGCCCCATATTTTTAGAATATAATCCGTAAAAATACCATTTTCGTCAAAATAGTCGTCCTGTTTATTGCCGATGTTGGTTATGGAATAGCCTTGAGAAAATATTTCTGGCGGGACGGAAGAAGCATCGTACTTAAAATCAAGTTGTTCAATAACACGCAATACTCTATCCGATGCTAGCCAACCACCAACACGAACTCCTGAAATTGTGTGATTTTCGAAAATGTTTTGCAATAATTCTTTTGAAAAGAGCAATAGTTTTTTTATTTCAGATTGAGTATATACACCCAACGGCACGCCTCGTCCAGAAACGATACTAGAAAATACATAATTTCTTAAATTAACAGGCAGTTTATTAAGTAAAACTACTAGCCAACTGGACAATGGACGATAAAAGTTTTCGTCCCACCTAAATTCGACGCCAGCACTTTTAACCAAAGGTTTTAAGGCATGAAAATGTAGCCCTATTTCATCGCCTGTAAAAATAGCCGACATAGTACGTTTGGCGTTTTCTTGCCTGTCAATCAGATAGTAAGCTGGACAAATGAAATGAGTAATTGGGATTTCGTAGCGCAATTTTCGCCTAAATTTAATTAAGTCTTTCAACTCAAACAAACTTTCTCCTTCCCAGTCGATGCTGAAATTTATTTGGATTTTTGGCATATTAGTATTTTATACACTGCGTGCGAATTATTGGTGTTCTTTGGAAAATAAAACCGCCAGAAAATTTTCATCTCTGGCGGTTTTTAAATATAAATCAATAATAATTATCTAAAAAAAGCGAATTATAGCTAACTATTTATTTTTCGAGTAATCCATTTCTGCCATTCGTTTGTACCCTTCGTATCTCCAAAGTGCGTTTTCTTCGGCTTGGACAAACAATTCTTCGGCAATCTCAGGAAATGCTTTTTGTAACGAAGTGTAGCGTACTTCGTTGCGCAAGAAACTTTGAAATTTATCCCATTTTGGCTCTTTAGAATCCAATTGGAATGGATTTTTACCTTCTTTTTCGAGCTGCGGATTGAAACGATAGTTGTGCCAGTATCCTGCCTCAACAGCAAATTTTTCTTCCTCTTGCGTTTTGCTCATTCCGTTTTTCGGTCCGTGCGCAATACATGGAGCATAAGCAATAATTAACGATGGTCCCGGATATGCTTCGGCTTCTTTCAACGCCTTGAAGTATTGGTTCTGACTTGCACCCATAGAAACCTGAGCTACATACACATAACCATAAGTCATAGCCATTGCGCCAAGGTCTTTTTTGCGAATACGTTTGCCCGATGCAGCAAATTTTGCCACAGCTCCGACAGGTGTCGATTTTGATGCCTGACCGCCTGTGTTCGAGTAAACTTCGGTATCGACAACAAGTACGTTTACATCTTCTCCAGAAGCTAAAACATGGTCGAGTCCGCCGTATCCAATATCATAAGCCCAGCCGTCGCCACCAAGAATCCATACAGATTTTTTGATGAGATACTGTCGTAAGTCATAGATTTCGCGGGCAATAGCATCGGTTGCATTCTCAAGCAACGGAAGCAATTTTTTTGTTGCCGCTTCCGATTTTTCAGCATTATTTTTGCCGTCAATCCATTCTTGATACGCTACTTTAATGTTGTCCGAAACGCCATTTTCCAAAGCTCCTTTCATACGAAGTTCAATACGGTCGCGCAATTTATCAACAGCGATAGCCATTCCGTAGCCATATTCTGCATTATCTTCAAACAACGAATTTGCCCAAGCTGGTCCGTGTCCGTTTTCGTTTTTGCAATATGGTGTAGATGGCGCAGAACCGCCATAAATAGAAGAACACCCAGTTGCATTGGCAATAATCATTCTCTCGCCAAACAATTGAGTAGCTAATTTTATGTATGGTGTTTCGCCACAACCAGCACATGCACCCGAAAACTCGAATAAAGGTTGTTTATATTGGCTTGCAATCAAAGATTTTGAACGAGGGATAATTTCTTTGTATTCAACGTTTTCCGATACAAATTTCCAATGTTCTGCTTCCAACATTTGCGTTTCGAGAGGCTTCATGACGAGTGCCTTTTCTTTAGCCGGACAAACATCGACACAGTTTTCGCAGCCCGTACAATCGAGTGCGCTAACTTGGATTCTGTATTCGTGTCCGCGTAAAGGCTTCATTTTTGCCGGACGTGTTGCTAAAGTACTTGGTGCTTTTGCCTTTTCCTCTTCGTCTAAAAGGAAAGGACGAATTGCTGCGTGTGGACAAACCAACACACACTGGTTACATTGCGTACAGGCATCTGGCAGCCACTCTGGTACATCTACGGCAATACCACGTTTTTCGTAGGCAGTTGTTCCCTGTGGAAAAGTTCCGTCTTCGCGTCCTGTGAATGCGCTAACAGGCAGTTCATCGCCTTTTAATGCGTTAATCGGCTCGACAACATTGCGGATAAATTCTGGCACGTTGGCATCTTCTTTTACAACATCATCTGCAAGGTTTTTCCACTCTGGAGATACTGTAATCTTCTCAACATCACCACCTTTATCGACAGCCAAATGGTTCATTCGGACAATTTCTTCGCCTTTGCGGCTAAATGTCTTGACGATAGCATTTTTCATTTCCGAAACCGACAATTCGTAAGGAATTACGCCCGAAATTTTGAAAAATGAAGCCTGCATAATTGTATTCAAACGGTTTCCGAGACCAATTTCCGCAGCAATTTTTGTTGCGTTGATGATATAAAAATTGATGTCGTTTTCTGCCATGAAACGTTTCATGTTATTTGGCATGTGCTCAATCGTTTCTGCTGCGTCCCAAATGCTATTCAACAAGAAAGTACCACTTTTTTTAAGCCCTTTAAGCATATTATCGTATTTATTGATATATGCAGGTACGTGGCAAGCGACAAAATCGGGTGTTGTTACTAAATAAGTTGAACGGATTGGGTGGTCTCCAAAACGAAGATGGGAAGTAGTGATACCGCCAGATTTTTTAGAGTCGTAGGCAAAATATGCTTGACAAAATTTATCCGTATTATCACCAATAATTTTAATAGAGTTTTTGTTTGCTCCAACTGTTCCGTCAGCTCCAATTCCATAGAATTTGGCTTCAAATGTTCCGGGCGAAGCTACATTAATATCGTCAATCAACGGAAGAGATGTATGTGTTACATCGTCAATAATACCGACAGTAAAGTGGTCTTTTGGCGTATCGGCTTTCATGTTGTTATACACAGAAAGCATCATTGCAGGTGTAGTGTCTTTTGAGCTTAGTCCGTAACGTCCGCCAAGAATTACTGGTCGCTCTTCGTTGTCATAAAACAAATCACGCACATCTAAATACAGAGGATCGCCGTTTGCACCTGGCTCTTTTGTTCTATCAAGTACGCTTATTTGCTTAACCGATTTCGGGCATACTCTGAAGAAATATTTTGCAGAAAAAGGACGATATAAATGAACGGTTACTAAACCAACTTTCTCGCCACGCTCAACTAAATAATCGACAACTTCTTTTGCTGTTTCTGTAACACTTGCCATTGCAACTACTACATTTTCAGCATCTTCTGCGCCGTAATATGTAAACGGGTGATATTCGCGCCCTGTCAGTTTTGTTATCTCTTGCATATATTCTTCGACAACATCGGCAACTGGTTCATAAAATTTATTTATTGCTTCTTTTGCTTGGAAGAAAATATCAGGATTTTGCGCTGTTCCGCGTGTAACCGGATTTTCTGGGTTTAATGCTTTATCACGAAACGCTTGAATAGCCTGTTTATCAACAAGTTGTTCCATTGCTTCTGTCGAAATAGCCTCAATTTTTTGAACCTCATGCGAAGAGCGAAATCCATCGAAAAAATGAACAAACGGAATGCGTGTTTTGATAGTTGCTAAGTGAGCAACACCGGCTAAATCCATGATTTGCTGAATACTACCACTAGATAGCATTGCAAAACCAGTCTGGCGCGTTGCATAAATATCACTATGGTCTCCAAAAATAGAAAGCGCATGAGCAGCAACACTACGCGCGCTTACGTGGAAAACTGCCGGAAGTAACTCACCAGCAATCTTATACATATTCGGAATCATTAGCAATAAACCTTGCGATGCCGTAAAAGTAGATGTCAAAGCACCTGCTTGCAACGCACCGTGCATAGCACCTGATGCTCCGCCTTCGGATTGCATTTCGGAAACAAGAACAGTTTCACCAAACATATTTTTTCTACCATTGGCAGCCCATTCGTCAACGTACTCTGCCATATTCGACGACGGCGTAATAGGGTAAATAGCAGCCACTTCGCTAAACATATATGCTATATGCGATGCTGCATAGTTACCATCACAGGTGATGAATTTTTTATTTTTCTCCATAATTCAAATTAATAATTTAATATTAAACACGGTGTGTTAATTATTGTCCAATGATGCTATGTTGAACTCATTGATAATGACCACGTTACATCTACAAAAAATGTGATTTTTTGTGCGTATGTACTTATTTATTTTCTATTTCTGGTTGAAAAACCGCTTTTCACGTCTTCAATATTTGCACAAAAATAATAATATTTTTCTGGATATTTGCCTATTAAAACAAAGAACTATGGTTTGTTCATAAAAAAATAATTCCATAGATTTCACTTATGACTGTTACAGTTTTATAATGAGACTGGTCGTTTTGACACAATACATCGGTCAGATTGTAAAATTGGTAATCGTGGCACGATTTCAAGTTATAACAATTTACTTATTTTGATGTTCCTTTTAACATTGGCACGAAAACAAAATTTCCATGTTCGGTTTTTTTATATTCGGTGTCAGAAATTCGTTCAACAACCGTCATAACCTGAAAATCCTGATTTCCAATGGGTGCGACAAATTTGCCCCCGATTTTTAGTTGTAGCAAAAGTTTTTCAGGAATAAAAGGCGCACCGGCAGTAATCAAAATACCATCGAAAGGACCATAGGTTGGTTTGCCCTCGTATCCATCTCCATAAAAAAACTGCGCATTGTATCCAATGTTTGGTAGAAAAGCACAGGTTTTCATATACAGTTCTCGTTGCCTCTCAATAGTAAAAACTTGAACACCAATTTCTAATAAAACAGCTGTTTGATAGCCAGAGCCTGTTCCTATTTCTAAAACTTTTGCTCTTTTTCCAACGTTTAATAATTCGGTTTGATATGCAACCGTATATGGCTGAGAGATAGTCTGCCCAGCACCAATTGGCAAAGCTCTATCTTCGTAGGCACTTGATTCGAGGTAGCTTTCTACAAAATAATGACGCGGAATCTTCCCGATGGCTGCAATCACCAATGAATTTGTAATCCCTTTCATTTTTATTGTTTCGACTAATTTTTGCCGTAAACCTTTGTGTAGAAAACCATCTATCATATCTAATGTTTTTTATGCCGACAAAAATAGTAAGAATTTCGGAACTGATAAAGTGCAAATTAATGCTACAATACATTATGTTATTAATTATTTGCTATTATTTCTATTAATCTATTTTTTAGCATTATCCGTATTCCTATCATCGTAAAAACTGGGACACAGGTAACTTGGATTAGACTGTTTTTTACGGATTTATATTTTTCTGCAAAATCCATTATAATCAATATTTTTACGCAGCTTTTTTTATGCCGGTATCTACTTATACAGCTTGATTGGTCTGAAACCATAATTATAATTACCAATAATTGGAAAACTAAAATCACGCACTGCAACTCGTTGTAACTTAGGCTTCTCAAAGAAAGAACCACCACGTAAAACACAAGTCATACCATCTGCTGGTCCGGTTGGATTTTCTTTCGGACTTCGTACATAGTAATCCCTTCCGTAGAAACAACTACACCACTCCCAAACATTTCCACTCATATCAAAAAGCCCTAACTCATTGGGCATTTTCCTGGCAATCATGCGGGTAGATATACTATTCCCCTGATACCAAGCTATCATCTCAAGCAAGTTTGAACCACTATATTTATACTCTCTTGTTTTTCTTCCGCCTCTTGATGCGTATTCCCATTCGGCTTCTGTTGGAAGTTGGTATCCATAAAAATGACAATACTCATAAGCACCATGCCACGTAACATTAATGACAGGATAATTTTCGTATCCCGTTTGCGAATACCATTTTCCGTTTTCTTTTTTTACACCCCACTTATCCTCGTAAACGAGCTCTTGTCCTGTATGTTTGCCATTTTTGATTTGGTCGGCACCATACGAGTTCAGAAATGTTGCATATTGAGAATTTGTAACTTCGTGTTTTGCAATATAAAAATCATGCACCGAAACTTCGTGCAAAGGTCTTTCGTCGTCGCGCCCGCTCGTACTTCCCATCACAAACGTGCCGCCACTAACGTAAATCATGCTAGGTGGTGCTTTTGTTTGTCGCGCTTTTTCTTTTTTCAGTAAAGCCAATTCAATTTTTGCTTTCGCTGTGTATTTTCCATCGGGATAATTACTCAAAAACTCTTCGACCACTGCGACAGTGCTTTTTTCGAGTGCTTTTTTCCAGTTTACATCTTCCAGCGATTTCAATTCTTCGCCTTGTTTCTTGCGGAGCAATTCTTGCACCATTTTACGAAATTCACTTTTCGGATATTTTTTCAAATATTGTTCATAAGCCGCAACAACATTAGACTGGCGCACCTCATTGAAAGCAATCGTTTGTTCAAGTTTTTCTTGCTCAAATTTTTTCAGAAACTCAATAAAAGCAAGTGCCTCATCCTTGTGAGTTCCATCGGCAAAATTGTTCAAATACGCCTCTACGGCAACGATAGAACTATCGTTTATCGCAGCTATAAAAGCATCGTCATCAAGCTGTTTTTTTGCAAGCTCTTCTTTCGCCTTTTTCAGTATTATAGTTACAGTATCTTTATATTTTCCGTCAGGAAATTTTTCCAAATATGCTTCCATAACTTCTGGCAAGTTCACCTCGTTTATCAACATAAACAAAGAATCCTCCGTAATTGTTTCAGGAATATGAAATTTCGCGGTATCTTCCTTTTCAGTATTCATCACATCACTTTTAGCCTCATTATGAGACGTTTCAACATCGTCAGTCTTATTTTCTGAAACTTTATCTGCTCCAGAATTACAGCCTACTGCTATTATAATAAATAAAACAAAACAAAACAATTGTACTTTTAACAACTTCATTACATCAAATTTATGATTTAAACACAACACTAATATAGACATTTTCACTACATTTTCCAACAAACTTTTATTACATCGAAGCTAATGGACTGTTGATAAATAAATTAGTCAAGTTAATTCGATACATTCCTTAAATCTTTGTAAACGATTCAACACACAACATAAACATTACAATGTTTGTTCATAAAAAATTTTATCATTAGAAATTATTGTCGATGTGGCTTGAAGCCACACCGACAGTAGTGTCATCATTTTTGTAATGACAAATATCGTTCTTTTTTTTATTACCAAAACCGCTATCATTGATATTATGTAGATGTGTAAAAATAATTATTTTTTTAGGAATTGTTATTAGCCTGAATTTAAACTATTTACAACTTTTGCTAAATAGCACGAAGTCGTAAAAAATAATTTCGCTGATTAAGTGAACTTTGCAGAAATGCGTAAGCAACATTAAATAGGTC
>JAOZMU010000193.1 GCA_029934165.1 Bacteroidales bacterium | reverse complement strand
ATTTAACAGAGCTAAAAATAGCTAATTATTAACACCCCAGTCTTAGACCTTACTTATCGTAAATTTAAAATATTAAACTTGATGGAGCAACTATTTTGCGATAATAATTGTCTATAATATAAACAGACTTGATAGGCAGAAGGATTTTTGATGGACATAATATGATTTTTCGTGCGTGGAAAATGAATTATACTGGTAATCAAGTTGATAACACTTGCAAAATTGACGATAATCTTTACGCAACTATAAAAAAAACGAGATATGAAAAAATTTCATTTAATATTAATTGTACTCTTTCTTGCTACAACGAGTAGTTTTGGGCAAAAAATTGATTCGTTAAGGATTGATAATAACTATATTAAACAAAACTTTGAGCTTTCGGAAGATTCTTTTGACGATTTGAAAAAAATAGTTGCCAAAGCAGAAAAACGTAGTAGGAATTTCGATTTTGCCTATTCTGATACTTGCCAAGGACGACACACAAATTTTTATACAATCAACTCTGCATCAGCAGATTCCGTTTATTGGTTTTTCAACGATGCTGGAGCTGTTGATGATTCTGCATCTGGTTTCAATACAAATTATATTTTTTCTACCTTTGGTATCTATTCAATTCAAATGGTTGTTTTTCATAGTCTTACCTCGGATACAATAACAAAAAATATCGAAATAGTTCGACCGCTTCAAGTGTGCCTCGGTGGAGAAATATATATCCCTGAAGGAGATAGCGTTACCTTAGATGCCAGTGCGGAATTTTCGTCCTACCGATGGCAAGACAACAGCACCCAACAAACTTTTACTGTGAAAACGACTGGAAATTACGAAGTTCACACAACAGATGTCAATGGCTGCGTAACCAATTTTTCTGTTTCTGTTCGAGTGCAAAATCCGATAGTAGGTTTTTATGATATTACGTCAAATTCGCCCTATAATTGCGGTGATATTGTAAATCTTCGAGCGTATAATGTAGCAAGTGCAGGTGGGTATGTTGCGCCGGGATTTGAGGCAACTCTACATTCAGATGAAAACACATCGAGTGAAAATACGTTGCAATTTTTCCTAAATCAAGATTATTATTGGACAACACCATTAGGCTATTTATATAGTAGCCACGTTAATAACGTAACAGTGCAATACGCAAATCCGGCATCTCTTTGGCATTTGCGCTATTGTGATAATGCTAATACAGGTATAATTCCTTATGTAATTCGCAACCATGCCGACCAGTCAATACGTGATATGGGCTGGGTAGATTTTGACGAAGGCGCAGTTTGCGATTCGTTATATGTAGGACACGTAACAGGAATTGCGACTTTCTCTGGCAATGGTATTACAAATGGTTTCGACGGCGAAGGACAATTCAATGCAAAACTTGCAGGTGTTGGGACGCATGAAATAAAATACAAATGGGATAACGGTCGAGGATTTGTTGATTCGATGATTCAAGTTGTCGTCGTCGAGGGGTTAGAAGCCGATGCTGGTCAGGCAGTTGTCTCAATTTGTGCTGGCGAGAGTACTACGCTTGGCGGCAGTCCGAGTGCGCAAAATGGGCAACCGCCATACACATATCAATGGACACCGGCAACAGGCTTGGACGATGATATGGCGGCAAATCCAGTTGCAACCCCAACAGAAACAACGACTTACCACCTTGAGATTTTTGATGTCGATGGAAACGGTTGCGATGGTATTGACAGTGTAACCGTCATCGTAAATAGCTTGCCGATGGTAGTAATTGAGCCTTTGTCAAATCCGCTTTGCACAAATTCGAGCTATCAGCTTTTGGCAAATATAACTTCGGATAGCAATATTGCTTCGACAATTTGGAGTGGCGATACGCAAAACCTATCTGCAACCAATATTGAAAATCCTTCTTTCACACCACAAGCATCTGGTTATTACGATTTTACATTCACGGCAACCAATGAAAATGGTTGTTCTGCAACTGTGTCTATGACGATTGATATTAGTGGTGTGCCAACTGTTATTATAAGCCCAAATCCGGCTAAAACTTGCTCAAACACACCACTTCAGCTTACAGCCCACACAACAGAGGGCGATGCTCTAATCACATCGTTGCTTTGGAGTGGAGATACGCAATATTTATCCGAAATAGACATTAATACTCCTGTATTTACTGCTATTGATAACGGCGAATATAACTTATCTGTAACTGTTGAAGATGCAAATGGCTGTACTGCCGAGGATTTTACTCAAGTAAATGTTGGCAATGAATTTTCGCCAGATTTGGGACTTGATATTGTCGAGTGTGCTGGCGAAACGCATATTTTAGATGCAGGTGCAGGTTTCGATTCATATTTATGGAACGATGGCTCAACGGCGCAAACTCTCGAAGTTACAATTCCGGGTACTTATTGGCTTGAGGTAGAGCTGAATGGATGTCTGGGGCGCGATTCGGTGGCGGTTTCGTTTTATCCCTTTTCTGGTGGCGAAGCAAACATCTGGTATTTTGGCTATACTGCTGGTACTGACTTTAATACCGAACCACCAACTGCTCTTCACGATGGTCGTGTGAATAATTACGAGGGCAGTGCTACTATTTGCGATAAGTTTGGAAACTTACTTTTCTACACAAACGGAGTAACTATTTGGAATAAAAATCATGTTGCTATGTCCAATGGCACTGGCTTACTGGGTGATAATTCAAGCACACAATCCGGAATTATTGTTCCGAAACCAAATAGCGAAACTATTTTTTATGTCTTTACGGTTGATTCTGAGGCACGTTCTGGCGGATTGCGATATTCTATTGTCGATTTATCGCTTGATGGCGGCTTGGGCGATGTAACGTTAAAAAACGCGCTAATTAATACGCCAATGTCCGAAAAACTGACGGCAGTTCGCCACGCAAATAATACCGATATTTGGGTCGTTTCGCACGAATGGAATAGCGATGTATTTCGCTCTTATTTAGTTACAGCAGAGGGACTTAACTCTGTCCCTGTTTATAGTACTTCGGGCATAGTACACACAAATGAATATGACCCATTTTATAATCCAAACTCAAGAGGATATATGAAAGCATCGCCAAAAGGTTCGAAAATTGGGCTTGCAATTCCTTTTGCAAATATGGTTCAACTATTTGATTTTAATAACGCTACGGGAAATGTTTCTTCGCCAATAACATTTGATTATACGGATAAAGAATTTCATCCTTACGGTATAGAATTTTCGCCTGATGATTCTAAGTTTTACGTTTCGTTCTTTGAACTATTAATACGTCAGTATGATTTGTCTAATTTTAATATACATAGTACAGAATACTCAATAAATGTGCCGTCAAATTACGATATTGGCGCAATTCAATTAGCTCCAAATGGCAAAATATATAACTCTCGATTTTGGCAGAAAAATCAACCCGTTATAAATAATCCAAATTTATTGGGCGATGATTGCAGTTTTGACCTTGTCGGATTGTCGCAAAACGGGCGACGCGATGGGCTTGGCTTGCCAAATTATATCCAAAGTTATTTTGACCTTCCGGGTTTCAATTATATTTACACTTGTCTTGGCGATGTAACTGAGTTCTCGACATATAACATAGAAAATGTAGATTCGGTGAAGTGGATTTTTAATGATGGAAACGCAACAGCAACCGAAAATAATACGCAACATCAATTTTCGGCAATTGGAAATTATAATGTTCAACTTGTTGTGTATCACCATTGTTTGATAGACACAGTAAGCAAAGATGTTGTTGTTTCAACAATTATAAAACCAGATTTAGGCAATGATACAACTTTATGCAGAGGCGATATTTTAACAATCGAACTTAGTGGTTACGACAATTATCAATGGAATGTAGCTGGGTATAATTGGACAACTATAAACATTGATACCGCTGGAACATACATAGTTAAAGTGCGTAATGGAAGCAGCTGTCCATCTGCCGACACAATAAATGTTGATTTTAAACAAGAAATACTTATTGATTTCGATGCCGAAAATGCCTCTTGCAACGGAAACTTAGATGGAACGCTAACTGCCAATGTATCAGGAGGTACAGAGCCTTTCGATTTATTGTGGGAAACTGGCGAAACAACATCAAGTATTACAAATATCGGTGCAGGCTATTATTCTTTAACTGTAACAGATGCAAACAATTGCAGCATGACTGATAGTTTAGAATTATTGGATTCGCCTGAAATAGAATTAGTTTCGGCAAATATTTCGTGCTACGGAGAAACCGATGGCGAAATTAACCTCAATTTAGAAACAGGAACTGAGCCATTTACGTTTGTTTGGTCGAACACCGAAACAACACAAAATATCTCAGGATTATCTGAGGGAAAATATATTGTAACTGCAACAGATGCAGATGGTTGCATAACACAGGATAGTGCAGAAATAGTAGAACCAAACCCTTTGGACTTAACCTTAAATGGAGTAAATACTACTTGCGCAAATTCTTCTAATGGGTTTATTTACATAAATTTACATGGTGGTACTTTTCCTTATTCATTTTTATGGTCGAATGATTCTACAAACTGGGCAATCGGAAATCTTGAGCCTAACGAATATAGTCTAACTGTAACAGACTCAAGAGGTTGCGTTATTTCAGACACTGAAACTATTATAAGCCCTTTGGCAATTAATACCCAGATAGCGACTACCAATGCCGATTGTCAAACAGGTACCGGTGGCACAATAGAAACAATTATTACTGGTGGTTTAATGCCATATTATACGTCTTGGTCGATAGGCGATACTACGCAAAACCTTTACAACCTTACTCCAGATGAATATCAATTGCTTATTGTCGATGCTAATGGATGTTCGCATCATGATACGGCTACGGTGTTACTTCTCAGTTTATCAGTTGATTACGATTCGGCAGAAGTTTCCTGTTACGGTGGCAACGATGCTTGGATTTCGGCAAATGTTGTTCAAGGCGAAGAACCATACGAATTTGTCTGGTCAAATGGCGAAAGCTCTTCTACGATTTCAAATTTATCGACAGGCGAATATTCTGTAATTATTACAGATGCGGAAAATTGCGTATCATTAGACACAATTAATATTTCTTCGCCAGATTCTATTGAAATCGGTTTAAATATCACAACACCAGATTGTTACGGAAACACAACAGGTGCAATTACAGTGAATGCAACAGGCGGTATTCCTCCGTTTCAATACTCGATAGATGGCGGGACAAACTTCCTGAGTACAAATGACTTTTCTGAGCTTTCGGCAGCAACCTTAAACATTGTTATTCAAGATGATAACAACTGCACAAACTCAATAACTGCTGAAATAACTCAACCAAATTTGCTTGTCATAGATTCGGTTAATGTTACAAATTACGATTGTTTTGATAGCGATGGCGGTGTTGTAACTGCTTGGAGTTCTGGTGGTACAGGCAATTTGTCATATACTTTAGACAACACAATAATTCAACAAAATGGTCTTTTTGAAAATGTCCTAGCCGGAACACATCTCTTGACAGTTGAGGATATTAACAGCTGCGTAGTTGAAATTGATACACTGGTAATTTTGCGTCCAACGGCACTACAAATCGACAGTATAAACCAAAATGAAATTCAATGCAACGGCAATTCTGGCTATATTAATTTTTATGTTTCGGGCGGTACTGGCTCATTAAATTATTTATTAAACAATGATAATCAACAAGATAACGGACATTTTACAGATTTATTTTCGGGGCAATATTGGGTTTCTGCAATAGATGAAAATAACTGCGAAATATCATCGGATATGTTGACAATCAGCGCAAGTAACGGGCTTTCCGATGTTTTGTTTACGACAACGGATATTCTTTGTTATGGCGATTCTACGGGGCAAATTTTGGCTCAAGAACAAAGTGGGCAAAATGTTTCGTATGAACTTAATTTAGCAATACAACAGGCTGATGGACAGTTTAATAATTTACTTGCAGGTACATATACATTGAAAATTACAAACCAATTTGACTGCGATACCACAATTTTCATCGAACTTTCGCAACCAGATTCGTTAATGATTGAACTTCAGGCAACTGAGGCATCAAGTAGTAACAGTCGAGATGGACAAATTGATTATTTCATTTCGGGCGGTGAGGCTGGTTATCAAATTGATTGGTTTGCATTCAACAACTCTCCGACAGATGATATTTTAGCCTTATATCCAGATACTTACGTGGCGATTGTTACAGATAATAACAATTGTAGCGCAAAAGATACCGTTGTCGTTGTTGGCGATGATGCGATTTCGATGTTAGAAGTACCTAATATTTTTACGCCAAACAATGATGGTTTCAATGATTTATATAAAGTTAAACACTTAAATCTTTTACATTTTGAAGGCGTAATTTTGAGTAGATGGGGACGTGAATTACACATCTGGAACAATCCTGACGATGGTTGGGATGGCAAACTAAGAACAGGTAATGATGCATCAAATGGTGTTTATTATTACATAATCACTGCCACAGGCACAGATGGAGTTGGGTATAAACTAAACGGAGCATTACAACTTGTTCGATAGGAAAAAACAATTTATTTGGCAATTAAACTTTTTCAAACTTACTTTGTCGTAGAAGAAACTACAAATAATGGTAAGGTCTAAGACCTATTTTTTATGAAACGTTTAAGCTGTGAATTAACAACTTAAGTTAATAAAAAGCGTAAGAACTTTTGTAAGTAAAATGAATTTAATAAAGTAAGCC
>JAOZMU010000192.1 GCA_029934165.1 Bacteroidales bacterium | reverse complement strand
GCGAAAAGCCCGATAAGCCGCCCAAAAAAATATTTTTTTATGAACAAACCTTGCTTTTTCAATGAAAATTGATTTTTTATGAATAAACTCTGATTCATATACGAATTTGAGTAAATATAATATTGTCTTTTAAATATTTTTTTACATTTTTGTCTAAGTAATGGAAAATTAATAATTATTAATTTTCCATTAGTTATTACTGGGTATGCAAGGTTTGTTCATAAAAAAATCCATAAGAATATTTCCTTTCAATGTGAATTGATTTTTTATGACCAAACCTTGTACTGGTATGAGTATCAACTTAATACCATTTTTATTAATTTGCAAAATGTGTTTACTAATCGCAACAACGAGAAAGCAATTTAATCTCAGTTGTTGCACAAAATAAAGATTTATGAAAATATCTACTCGACTAATTTTAACGGTAATAGCAACAGTCGCTATTTTTGTTTTTGGTATTATTTTTTACACAACGTATATGGCATCGCAAATTCAAAGCGAAACAGCAACAAATGATTTGATTAACACATCGAAATATTATGGAGCTGTTGTCGATGCAGAGCTAGAAATTCCTATGGACGCTGCAAGAACGATGGCACAAATGTTTGATGGAATGGATAAAATGCCGGCAAATATCCGCAGAGATGTTATTAATGCGCAACTAAAAAATCTATTGACTGAAAATCCGAAATTCATTGGAGTCTGGACATGTTGGGAACCCAACGCTCTTGATGGACTTGACAGTAAATTTATTAACAAAGAGGGACACGATGAGACAGGACGATTCGTCCCATATTGGTACAGAATAGAAGGTGAAATCAAGACCGAATTCGAAATTGCGCTGGAACCACTTAAAGAATACTCAATTGACGGTGTGGGGGATTATTACCAGATTGCAAAAAAAACAGACAAAGAGGTAATTATCGACCCTTATTTATACGAGGTTGGCACAAAAAACGTAATGATTACTTCCTTAGTTGTACCTATTCATTTTGATGGAAAATTTGTCGGTGTAGCAGGAATAGATATAACAATCGAAAGAATACAAAATATGATTACAAAAGTAACGCCGTATAAATCGGGATATGCGTTTTTAGTAGCAAGCGATTTGAAAATTGTCGCACATCCTGATACTACTTTTATCGGAAAACCAGAAATTGATTTTCTGAATAGTGAAGATGTTGAGCCATACAAAAAAGCATTAACAGATTTGAGTATTTACGATTACGAACGTAATTCGCCTCACCTAAACAATGGACTTTCTCACTATGTTTGCGCTCCAATAGCCATCGGTAAGAGCGTTAATCATTGGATGTTTATTGTCTCTGTGCCAGAAGAAACAATTATGGCTGGCGTTAATAAATTGAAATTTACCGCAATGATAATTTCAATAATAGCCCTATTTATTATTTCTATTATTGCATGGTTTTCTGGTCGAAATATCGAAATAAATATTCGTAAGACACTGCAAGAAGTCGATAAATTGATTGATTCTGTTAAAAGAGGTAAACTATCGCACCGAGCAGATAAAACGAAGGTTCATCAAGATTTTTATCCGATAATTGTTGGCTACAACGATGTTATTCAGAATATTACTGAACCACTTGACATGGCGGCAGATAGCATTTCGCGTCTATCGGAAGGCGATATTCCAGAACAAATTACAAAAGAATATCATGGCGACTTCAATACAATAAAAAATAACTTAAACAAAACTTTTAGTGTTCTTCGTAATTTAACAAACGACATGAATAAAATGTATCGTGAGCACGATGCTGGTGATTACGAATATTTTATGGACGATACGCCGTATAATGGTGTATTTCAAGATGTTGCACAAAACTATAATCAAGTAGTGAAACTACACGTAGATGCAATCCTTAATATGCTTGACATTATTGACAAATATGGCAATGGCGATTTTTCGGACGAAATGCCAGCACTTCAGGGCAAGCGAATAATTGCGACTCATATTGTTAATAGCGTAAGAACTAACCTGTTAAGTGTAACTTTAACAATCCAAAAACTGACAAAAAAAGTTCAGAGTGGAAAACTAACGGCAAAAGGCGATGTTTCAACTCATAAAGGCGAATTTAAAACTATTATTCAAGGTATTAATGATTCGTTAGATGCTATTGTAAATCCACTAGGATTGCTCATAAAAGATTTGATACAAACAACTCACTCGATAACGAATGGAAATATTGATAATCAATTGAATATCGGCTACGGAATAAACGAATTTGCGATAGTTTCTAAAGGAATAAATAAGGCAATGCAAGCTCTCGTAAATCCATTAAAAATGGCTACGAGCTATATGACA
This sequence comes from Bacteroidales bacterium, assembly GCA_029934165.1. Lineage (GTDB taxonomy): Bacteria > Bacteroidota > Bacteroidia > Bacteroidales > JAOZMU01 > JAOZMU01. The sequence continues at coordinate 4,380 of JAOZMU010000192.1, read as the reverse complement.
AAAATTTCAAATGGAGAGATTCCAGAACCGATTACTAAGGAATATAAAGGCGATTTTAACACAATAAAAATTAGCATAAACTCATTAATAACAGTAAATGAGTCAATTGTAGATTCATTTTCGTACTTTGTCCAAAAAATTCGAGATGGTGAAATAGAAAAAATTGCGTTAGACGAAATTAAATACAATGGTGCTTTTCGCGAAATCATTAGCGGGATAAACAAAACATCGGCTTACATTGCTCAACCGCTTGTAGAAATCACAGCTGGGCTCGATTTATTGTCGCAAGGCGAGACACCAAAAAAACTAACCCTTAATGGTTATAAAGGTGGTTGGATTGGTCTGAAAAATGGCATGAACGAACTCATTGATATTAACCAAGTTATATGTAATAAAGCAGAGCAAATTGCTGACGGTAATTTGACTGTCAAATTGAAGCAACGCTCTGAAAATGACGCTCTTGTTAAAGCTCTTGTAAATATGACAAAAAGGCTGAATGAGACAGTTTCGCAAATTGATGAAGCTACCGAAGGGGTTGCAAGTGGTAGTTTAGAGATTAGTAATAATGCAAATAGTCTGGCACAAGGCGCAAACGAACAAGCAGCATCTGTCGAGCAAGTGTCAGCCTCGATAGAACAGATGCAAGCTACTGTAAACCAAAACTCTGAGAATGCTGGAATAACAGAAAAAACAGCTTTAGAAGCTGCTACAGAAATAGAAATTGGCAGTAAATCTGTTCAAACAACAGTGGAAGCAATGCGCACAATTATTGAGAAAATTCAGGTGGTTACAGATATTGCTGACAAAACAGACCTTTTAGCGATAAATGCGGCGATTGAAGCAGCACGGGCTGGCGAACACGGCGAAGGGTTTGCCGTTGTTGCCGGCGAAGTGCGCAAACTTGCCGAGTTGAGTAAAGAAGCCGCAAAAGAGATAAATTCGGTGTCGAAAAGTAGTTTGAAGATTGCCGAAAAATCTGGTGCTATGTTAGAAAATATCGTTCCTCAGATAAAGAAAACAGCTCTTTTGGTACAGGAAATTGTTGCAGCAAGCAGTGAGCAAGATAGTGGATTACAGCAAATTACAACTGCTATTGTACAGCTAAATAATGTTTCACAACAAAATGCAGCATCGGCAGAAGAGCTTTCGACAGGTAGCGAGGAGCTTTCATCGCAGTCTGAAATGCTTAAAAACTCAATAGGTTATTTTACAATAAACTCAACAATCCAACAAGCAAAAACTAAAAAAACTAAAAAAAAACTACCCCAGAAAAAACAACGAGGTGTTAATATTCAAATGCCTGACAATGGTATCGACTCTGAGTTTGAATCGTTTTAAATAGAAATTGTAACCTGCACTAAGCCTGTAACTTATGAAAAAAAAGCGTAAACCAACCTATTTGTCATTCAAGATAGGCAAAGACCGTTATGCTGTTTCAACGCACAAAGTCTTGGAAGTGTTAGAAAATCAGCGCATTACACAAATACCAAATTCACACAGTTTTATCGAAGGCGTAATTAGTTTCAGAGGAAGTATTATTCCAATAATAAATATTCATAACAAAATATCTGATGCAAAAGCCACACACTCAGAAAGTTATGTCATTATAGTTTTCGATACGACAATCAATAACAAAAAAGCGCAAATTGCCGCTTATGCCAATAATGTCCAAGATGTTATTGCGTTAAACGACAATGAGATTTTGCCTGTGCCAGACGAAGGACTAACATTCAATGCGGAATATTTGAAAGGAATGATTGCTCATAAAAAGGACTTCATATTTATTTTTGACATTGATAAAGTGCTTTCAATAAGTAATTTATAAAATAAACAATTATTGAGTAGTAGCTTGTTAGGTTTTAAAGGTATATTTTATTTCTTTTTAAAATTTCAATTAATTTAATTGTTCTACTGAAAAATCGGAAGAGTTTTTCTTATAGTCGCTAATTATTTGAATATCAGGCAAAAACACAACTCACGCTAATTTATTTAAAGTTTCGCTAATCAATGAATTAATATTTTTCTTAATAATTCTTCCGACTTTTTCAGAAATTTTATCAATAAGTAGGTTGGCAAAAATGTACGACACTTTTTTCGGATTGTTATTGACTTGAATATAAGTTATATACAATTTACAGTAATAACACTTTGTACTTAATTATTTTTTGAAATTTTATTAATTTGTAACAATAAAAAATAGGACTTATGTTAGAAGGTTTAATGGGAAAAATGAACGAACAAATGGGCGATGCTCATAAACGACTTAATGGAATGTTTGTTGAGGGTGTTGCCGAAGGTGGGCTTGTGCGTGTGAAAGCAAACGGAAACAAAAAAGTGTTGGAAATTACTATCAGCGATGAGTTAATGGATGACCGCGAAGCTATTGAAGAACTGACACTTGTAGCAATTAATAGAGCCATAGAACAGGCAGAAAAATTGTTTGAGAAAGAAATGGGTGGTGTTTCGAAAGGAATGTTGCCAGACCTTAGCGGTTTGTTTTAAGGAACAAAATTAGACGACTACTTGCTAACTGAAAAATTGACACCCACCTGAAAATAAGGGTTTTATGCAATCTGAGCTGAATTTTTAACCTAACACAAAACAATTAAAATTATGGATATTTTTGGAATTATTAGTATTCTGATAACTATTAGTGCAGTATTTGGGTATATTAACATACGTTTTTTAAAGTTACCCGGTACTATTGGTGTAATGGTTATTTCACTTATATCAACTATTGGTTTGATTATTTTGGGTAATTATACTCAATGCTGTTTAGAGCAAGCTGAAACATTGATGCAAAATATTGATTTTAAGGAAGTGCTTCTTGATGTTATGCTGAGTTTTTTACTTTTTGCCGGCGCATTGCATACTGACCTTGAACAGCTTAAAAAACAGCGATTTCCAATCTTTGTTTTTGCAACCATTGGTATTTTTGCATCTACTTTTTTGGTTGGGACACTCATTTTTTATGCTTTTGGTTATTTTGGATTTCAAATTTCGTATATAAACGCATTACTTTTTGGTGCGCTTATTTCGCCAACAGACCCAATTGCAGTTTTGGGGATTTTGAAAAAAGCAAATGTTCCCAAAAAATTGGAAATAAAAATTATTGGAGAATCTCTTTTCAACGATGGAATTGGAGTTGTTATTTTTCTTACTCTTTTTGCTATCGCGCAAACTGGTTTCGACAATGTGAGCGGCTCGGATATTGCCATTCTCTTTGGACAAGAAGTAGTTGGCGGTATTGCGCTTGGCGGTTTGCTGGGTTTTTTAGCGTATAAAATGCTTAAATCTATCGACCATTACGAAACCGAAGTTATGATTACGCTGGCTCTTGTCATGGGTACATATTATTTGGCGAGTACGCTGCATTTGTCTGGTCCTTTGGCTGTTGTCGTTGCGGGCTTGTTTATCGGCAACCGTGCGCGTCGCTATGCTTTCTCGGATTTGACGGAGCGTTATGTCGATAAATTTTGGGAGCTTGTAGATGTTTTATTAAATGCTATTTTGTTTGTTCTCATTGGTTTAGAGTTGCTGGTTGTAACTTTTTCACAAGAATTTGTAACTGCTGGTCTCATCGCAATTCCGATTGTTTTAATGTCTCGTCTGATAACTTTGGGTATCCCGATTGGGTTTTTCCGAAAACGCCTCGAATTTGTGCGTGGTACGAGTCTCATAATGACTTGGGGCGGATTGCGTGGTGGTATTTCGATAGCTCTTGCCCTTACGTTAACATCGGCGATGGATAGAGATATTATCCTTACTACTACGTATATAGTCGTTGTCTTTTCGATTCTGATTCAAGGGCTGACTTTGGGTGGTTTGGTGAAAAAACTTGCTGGAAAACCCAACAAACCAATCGAAGAGATTGCAACTGAAGAAAACATCGTTGTTGAGGAAGATGTTGAAATACAACAAGATGAAGTTGTTGAGCCTACCGAAACGACTGATGAAAATATAAAAAAAGAAGAATAAAAAACCAACCAGCCAAATCTGGAAAAAACTTCTGTTTGGCTGGTTGATTTATAAGTAAGTCTAAGACTTACTTCATGCCATTCCTTTAGAATAAAAGAACTAAGGTCTAAGACCTATTTAATGTTGCTTACGCATTTCTGCAAAGTTCACTTAATCAGCGAAATATGAACAAGTAAATATGTAAAAACTTTTGTATGAGTGCTTATTAATAAAAATACTAATTCATTGATTAGCAAAACTTTAAATAAATTAGCGACTGTCATATATTAAACTTTGGACTTTTCAGTATAATATATGACATTTTTAAATTTCATTTTACAAAACCCGCAAAAATCATTTAAACTATTTATTAAGGTCTAAGACTGGGGTGTTAATAATTGATTATTTTGTATCCTATATGTT
>JAOZMU010000191.1 GCA_029934165.1 Bacteroidales bacterium | reverse complement strand
TTATCAGTTTCTCTTTTTGACTGAGATTATCTTCGTCGGTTTTTTTAAATGCACGTGTTAATGGCTGAAATTCAAGCGTTTTTATGTTTTCGCCTATCAGCGTTGAAATAATTATCAAAGCACTGTCGTTATCCTGCATTAAATATCGGAAAACAACGTCGTAAATTGGATTCGGAATGATTAAAATTTCGTCTGTATTTTCGGGATTTTGGATTTTCATTGTTTCTGGTTTAAATCTTTGATAATCAATGAATTAGTGCTTTTAAACTAATTTTGTTAAATTTCAGTTTATTATGTTGCAAATAATTTATTCAAAATTAGAAAAATCAGCGTTAATCCGTTATAATAAGATATTTTATAATCGTTTATCTAAATAATCTAGTATAAACCTTTGTGTTACAATTGTTTAAACAACAGGTTCATTATCATCTTTGCGTTTTGATACTATAAATTAAAAATTCGTGTAACGTCTTTTGCGTATTAAATACAATATAATTCCAAAAATAATTATAATTATAATTGGAAAAACTGTATTTATTATTTGCCAAAATGATTTTTCTGTGCGTATTTTTTCTTTATCAAGTAGGCGTAGCCGAAACTCACGCGAACGGAGCTGCATAAGACCATTTTCATCACAAAGAAAATTTACTGTATTGACAATGAAATCCTTAGCACCCGGAAAAAGCTGTTGTGTGTTATTGTCAAAAAGTAAAAAATCGCCGTCCGAAACCACAACCATTTTTGTTGGTTTGCTAGTTTTAAGGACTTTGGCTTTATCGGTAATTAAGTTTCGTGTGTTCTGATTTTTAAACGCCGATTCAAATTCTCCTTCGAGAAGAACAGCAACAGGTATTGCTGGTTTGTCGAAGGCTGCCGCATTCGGGTTTTTACGTACAATATCTAGCGATATTTTTATAGGAGTTCGAGAAATATGCGATAGTCGCGATGTTTTTAACAAAATGGTTTTCTTGATGTTAGGCGATTCGCCAACCGTATCAATGGAGCTTACATAATCCATTCTAATTGCATTCATGTATTTCGTGATTGGGTGTTTTTTGTTGCTATTCGTAATTAGCGGCGAATAAATCCAAGGAAATAATTTGAACTGCGGTTTTCCGTTGTTAATGTCTGACACTAAGCGTATTGGCGCATAACGCATATCTTGCAACAAATCGGGATTTACACGCACGCCATAATGAAAAAGTTGGTCGGTTAAATTCAGCTCGCGTGCAAAAGCAATTGTCTCGCCATTTGTGCGCAAACTATCCATGTTTACATCAATGGCATCAATCAGCCAGACAACTTTTCCACCGTTCATAATGTATTGGTCCAGAGCAAATTTGTCCTTTTTCGAGAACTCTTTCGTAGGTTTTGCAATGATGACAGCCTCGAAATTGCTTAAAACATCTGCCCTACCGCCAATTGCACCACGTTTTACCGTGTAATATTCCGATAATGCAGTCGAAACATCAATCAAAGCCTTTTCGGATAGCTCGCCATGTCCCTCAATAAAAGCTATTTGTGGCTGCTTGGTTTTCGATAATTTTGTGATAGCGTTAGTAAATTCGTATTCTAACGCTTGAATGGATTTGTTCAGATTTTCTTCGGAATCTGCGTGATACATCGGGTCTTTCATCGACAACAAATTGCTTTTCAGAAGGTTGACAGCCATCTCTTGCCCTCGGTGAATGACAATTGCTCCCGGAAAAACAATTTTTTGCGATGTTTTCCCTTCACTGTCCTCTTCGGTAGATTCTATCGGGACTAAACCCTTCTTATACAGTTCTTTATATGTATTAAACCGTATCTTTTTGTCGTTGTTTTCCGAAGGATTGATAAACTCATAACTAATATTATTGCCCGCATAAACACGAAATTCATCAAGCAATTCCTTTATAGAGCTTTTCATCTTTTTCATGCCGACAGACAGATTTTCGCCATCGAGATAAATTTGTACGTAAACCTCTTCCTTTAATGTATCTAATTGGTTTACTGTTGTTTCGGATAAAGTGAAACGCTTTTCTGATGTTAAATCGAAACGCACAAAAACAAACGATGAGATATAACTTATCAAAATAATTCCGATAAGCATTAGGCTCAGTTGCGTTAGATTTTGACGTTTTTTGGTTTTTCGTGCCACAATTTTAGTTTATAAGAATCAAAAATTAATATTTATTATGAATCAATGCCATAAGCACATGGTGCTATTCATTCGGAATTGTATATCGTTTATATTCAGGTTAATAACAGTTGTAAAAGTGTAATTTTTTTTTGCACCGGCTTAACCTGATTTTTTTTAAAAAAAACTAAAAAGGCTTAAATCCGATAATGCGACGAACTTCATCTATCGTTTTTTTGGCACTCTCGCGGGCTTGCTCTGCTCCTTGATTTACAACACGTTGCAAGTATGCGCTGTCCGATTTTATTTCCAATATTTTTTCGCGTATAGGTTCTGTAAAATTTATAACATCTTCGGCAAGTTGTTTTTTCAAATCGCCATAACGAATTTCGCAATTATTATACTTATCGCGGAAAAAATCAATCGTTTCTTGTTCCGAAACTGCATTCATAATTGTAAACAAATTTTGAATCGAATCTGGCATAGTTTGGTTCTTTTCCGTTGGACCACTGTCGGTTACGGCACGCATAATTTTTTTGCGGATTGATTTTGGCTCTTCAATTAAATAGATGCCGTTTCCTTCGGATTTCCCCATTTTTCCAGACCCGTCTAACCCTGGAATTTTTATCAATTCCTCGCCAAAATTGTACGCCTTAGGCTCTGGAAACCAGTCTGTTTTGAACATAGAATTAAACCGGCGAGCAATCTTACGCGCCATCTCCAAATGCTGTTCTTGGTCTTTCCCGACTGGCACTTTGTGCGACCGATGAATCAAAATATCTGCCGCCATCAAAACAGGGTAAGTTAGCAAGCCGGCATTGACATTTTCGGGTTGTTTCCGAATTTTTTCTTTGAACGAAGCCGTCCGCTCCAACTCGCCTTTGTAGGCAATCATGTTGAGCAGCAAATAAAGCTCCGGAATTTCGGGTATATCGCTCTGTATGTAGATAGTAGCAACATCAGGGTCTAATCCGCAAGCCAAATATTCTGCCAGAACATTTTTTACGCCTTCATGCAAATCGGCAGGCGTTGGGTGGGTTGTTAACGAGTGATAATCAGCAATAAAAAAGAAACATTTGTTTTTGTGCTGCATTTTCACAAAATTCTTTACCGCACCAAAGTAATTCCCCAAATGAAGATTTCCTGTTGGTCGTATTCCACTTAACACAGTTTCCATAACTTGTTGTATATTATTGTGATATAATTTTAATTTACCTTTATCCACCTTTCGTGGTATGACAAAAATACAAAAAAAGAATGAATAATTGGCTTTACATTTTGAATGCCTTTTAATACTTATTTTTTTTTAGTAAACCTTCAAAAGAACTTTCCCTCGACAAAAGATGCAAGACTTCTTTTATCTTTTGCCGAAAATTCTGTTTTTGCTCTCAGTCTTTTTCGTTACTTTTGCATTTAGTTTTAAATCAAATAATAAAAATAATTATTAACTTCCTGTTGTTCAGGATTAAAAAACGTAAGATTATGAAATATTTACTTTTTACTATTGCTTTTGCCCTCTTTTTTGCAAGTTGCAGCGATAACACAAATTCGAATAGCGAAAATCAGGACACGCTCGCAAAAGATGAAAAAAACGACACGCCAGACCTTGCCATTGATGCAAACGAATTGCAAACAGAATTATTGAATATGCGGCTTGGCTCTATGATGAAGCCATTTAAAATTGAAGGTAAAACCCTGAAAGTCAATTTTTTCGGCGAATTTGAGAATTACAAAAAAGCATTCCCAATGTGTACCCAAGATGAGTTCAAATTGGCTTATGAAGACACAAAAGACATAGAAAAAGCATTTGTCGAAAATCCGGTAAAAGTATTTTATAAATATAGCAACATCGAACAAGTCAATATGAAACTTGTGCTGGCAGAACAAAAATACTCTATTGAATTGACACAAAAACAATTAACTGATTATTGTGGACAAACGATAGACGAAATCAAGAAAGATTACGCAAAATTTCAGGAAACTTACTTTTTTGACGCAGTAAAAAGAAAAGAATTTTTCGATAAATTCGTAAAAACAAATTAAGCATAAAGCAACAAGATTTGTTAATAAAAACAAATTGTTACTTACATTGAAAAAGCGACAACTTATTGATAATCAGCATTTTTCGTAGGGCGGCTCGTGGGCTTTTCGCTTATAGTTGCCTTGTGCCTTGCGGTTTCGGAAGCGGGTTTTGAGGAGCTTCTTTCAGTCGCTCTCAAAACCCGTCCGAAAACACGCAAGCCACTTCGGCAAGCTACCGCTACAATCCCTGCCGCAAAACGCCTTTGTAGCAAGCGTTTTTAAGTAGCCATGTCGATTACATTTACGCACCTATTAAAACCAAACCCGCATTGATTGTAATAACATAGAATTGTACTAATCGGCAATTTTAGCCAAACTACGCAAAAAAACTTAAAAACGCACACCATTAAAATGACAAAAGAAAAAAAAGACGGCGCAACGCCAGAAGAAAAACGCTCATTAAATTTCATTGAGCAAATTATTGAAAGCGACATCGAAAACAATAAAAATGAGGGACGTGTTTATACACGTTTTCCGCCAGAACCTAATGGCTATTTACATATTGGGCACGCAAAATCAATTTGCCTAAATTTTGGTCTAGCAAACTCATACAAAGGACTTTGCAATTTACGTTTCGACGACACAAACCCTGTAAAAGAAGATGTCGAGTATGTCGATTCAATAAAAGAAGATGTCGAGTGGTTAGGTTTCAAATGGAACCAAGAGCCACGATTTGCATCAGATTATTTCGAGCAGTTTTACACGTGGGCAATAAAGCTCATCGAAGACGGGAAAGCGTATGTTTGTGAGCTATCTGCCGAAGAAACAGGCAAATACAGAGGCACACCAACACGTCCGGGAACCGAAAGCCCTTTCAGAAATCGTGCCATCGAAGAAAATTTAGATTTGTTTGAACGAATGAAAATGGGCGAATTTCCTGACGGAGCAAAAATTTTACGCGCAAAGATAGACATGGCATCGCCAAATATGCACTTGCGCGACCCAGCTATTTATAGGATAAAACACGCACATCATCATCGCACCGGAGACAAATGGTGTATTTATCCTATGTACGATTTTGCCCATGGTTTGTCGGATTATATCGAAAAAATTACCCACTCGGTTTGTACTCTTGAGTTTGAAGTTCATCGCCCGTTGTACGATTGGTTTATAGACCAGTTGATTACGACAGATTATCGCCCACAACAAATTGAATTTGCGCGTCTCAACATGAATTATACCGTGATGAGCAAACGTAAGTTGCTGCAACTTGTTGAAGAAAAACTTGTTAGCGGTTGGGACGACCCAAGGATACCAACAATTTCTGGCTTACGTCGTCGCGGATATACACCAGCCTCAATACGTAATTTTGCCGAGCGTGTGGGTGTTGCAAAACGCGATAATGTGATTGATTTAGCTTTGTTGGAATATTGTATCCGCGAAGATTTGAACACTACTGCAAAACGCAGATTAGGAATTTTGCGTCCGCTTAAAGTGGTGATTACCAATTACATAGAGGGGCGAGAAGAATTTCTTGATGCTGTAAATAACCCAGAAGACGAAACAGCAGGAAGACGAAAAGTTCCGTTTTCGCGCGAGCTGTATATCGAGCAAGGTGATTTTATGGAAAATGCACCGCGTAAATTTTTCCGTCTTGCTCCGGGACGCGAAGTGCGATTGAGATATGCGTATTTCATTAAATGCGAGGAAGTTATAAAAGACGAAAATGGTAATATCACAGAGTTGCGTTGCACTTATGACCCATTGTCGCGTGGCGGAAAATCGCCAGACGGACGGAAAGTAAAAGGCACGTTGCACTGGGTTTCGGCGCGTCATGCAATTGATGCCGAAGTTAGGCTTTATGACCGCCTTTTCAAAGATGCCAACCCACTCGGAAAAAAGGACGGAAGCGATTTTAAGGATTTCATAAACGAAAATTCATTGGAAGTGCTAACAGATTGTAAGTTAGAGCCTTCTTTGAAGGAGATGAAGCCAGATGAGAAATTCCAATTTGAGCGTTTAGGTTATTTTTGTCTTGACACCGACTCGACAGAAGGCAAACCTGTTTTCAACAGAACGGTTACTTTAAGAGACTCTTGGGCAAAAATGAATAAGAAATAATGTTAAATTTCCTGCACTTTTTAATATTGAGACAACGATTTACTATTTAACTGAAATTCAGCAACAAACAGCAAATAATGGTATAAGTTAATTTAATTTAATCTTTGTTCTAAGGTCAAAGACTGGGGTGTTAATAATTGATTATTTTGTATCCTATATGTTTTAAGACAAATAAATTATATATTTGCATTTTAAATTTGAAACTAAAAATATACACAATGAAAAATAAATACAAAAGTCCGGTTAAAAAATTAATGGCATATTTTGAAATGAGTCGTGATAAGTGGAAATCTCGTTCTCATGAATATAAAGCAAGAATTCTTAAATTAGAGATTAAATTACGTGATACACAGTCAAGTCGTGAGAATTGGCGAGAAAAATATAATTCTACAAACAAAGAATTAGAATTAGCAAAATTACAACTTGAAGACTTAAAAAAAA
>JAOZMU010000190.1 GCA_029934165.1 Bacteroidales bacterium | reverse complement strand
GTTTCCAAAATCTGTAAAAAGTGTAAAGTTTATTTTTGTTATATGAAACATGCCCTAATTTTGTCTTTATTTTAAAATGATTTTTCGATAATTTTTTTCAATCTTACAGGCTGATAATTAGTGTTTTCTATCGCTACAAGACAATGCTTATCGTTCTTAATCTGCTGCAAATATGGCTCATGTCGGCGATGGTTTGAGTTGTGAAAATGTCCATGAATATTTAGCGAATATCCTGTATCTTTTTGTGGAATGTGCGAAAAAAGAATCTGATAACCATAGATTTTTAGCTGAAGCAATTCGCCAGCAAAATGCCAGCCATGAGACAGATACCACGAAGCAGGTCTGACATCGTGATTGCCCATAACGAGCCATTTTTTTGCTAAACTGCTCTTCATGAACCGATTGTGCCAATAGCCATCGTTTCCAAAGCAAAAATCGCCAAGATGGATAATTAAGTCCGAAGACGCAACGTAACGTGTAATATTTGCTAAGATTTTATCCTCAAAATTATCCGGTCGTCCGCAGTATTTTTTAATATTCTCGTGTCCAAAATGCGTATCTGTAATTATCCAATATCTCATTTCTTGGGAGTTTGAAAAGGTGTAATTTACGTAGCTATCAAAATAAGCCGACAAATATGCTGGTAGTCAGAATCAAATTAGATATTTATTCTGTTTTACATCAAATAAAAAACGTAACGTTTTTTATTAACATAACTTGCTAATTCACAGCTTAAACGTTTCATAAAAAATAGGTATAAGACCTTACTTTTAGTTAAACTAAAATTGGAGTTCTACAAAACGCAAAAATCCCGCATTGCGGGATTTTATTACATTGTTATTGCATACGCAAATAACCGCAAAATTATTTTTATCGAATCCTATCCAACGACCGAACAACTTGCTCATCATTGCGAATACCTTTATAGGCTAGAAATGTCAAAACAGAAGAGATAATCGGGAAAATCATTGGAAATGTGTAGTTTACCGTTGCAGGTTTATGTATCTCGGCAACTTGTTCGGTGTAATAATAAACCAAAAAAATCAAGCCAAGCATCATCACAATATTGTAAATACAAACTTTCATCTGGATTTTTCTGCTTCTGAAAAAGAAAATATTTAGAAAAATAGAAAGCGTAATTACTGATAACAAGACAGATAACGGAAGTAATACTTCTGCATTTACTGCCTCGGTATTGGTTTTTTCCTGCGAAATTTCGTAAAAATCAACAATAAAAATGCTATTGTCTGGCATAAGTATTTCCGAAAGCGGAAACAAAAACATTAGACCCATCATTATTGCGGCAACGAAAAGATAAATAGTTTGAATTCTTTGAATCATAATAAATTAATTATAAAAGTTAAAATAAAAATTTTTGTACCATGTCAATATCAGAGTACAATATATAAACATAACTCTCGCAAATTTAATGAATTATTGTGAACAAACAAGTTTTGACAGCAACTGCACGAATTTTTATCAACTTTTGCTGAAAAGTCGAAAAGAGTTTTTCTTATAGTAGCTAATTGTTTAAATATCAGGCAAAACCACAATTCATGCTAATTTATTTAAAGCCTTGATAGTCAATGAATTAGTGTTTTTCTTGATAGTTCTTCCGACTTTTCAGAACCTTTGGCACATATTTTTATTTTTCTTACGTTATATAAATAGACAGGATTTGTTCCTAAAAATCAATTCACAATGAAAGAAAACGTTGTGCGTGTTTTTCGAGCTGAAAACCCAGTTTGATTATAAAAAATTTCCATAAAAAAATCCTGAAAATAAATATAAGTACCATACACTTTTAATATTGAGATAAATATTTGCTATTCGACTGAAATACAGTTAAATATAGCAAATAATGTTGTAGGTTTAAGAGGTTTTTGTTCTAAGTAAAATGAATTTAATAAAGTAAGTCATTAAAATTCATAACTAAAACTAAATCAGGCGTAAGCAAAATTATTAATTATTAATTTTCCATTACTAAGTCATATTTTTTTTTAATTTTTTTTCGATACTTTTACAAACCACTTACGAAAAATAAAAAACCGGTTGTGAATTAATAATCAATCATTGCTGCCCTTCTGCCCGATAGATAATTATGAAATAATAACTAAGTAAAAAAACGACTAAAATGAGACAGCTAAAAATTATTAAACAAGTAACCAATAGAGACACTCCCTCACTGGATAAATACCTACAAGAAATAGGACGAGTAACACTGCTTTCTGTTGACGAAGAAGTAAGTTTAGCAAAAAAAATCAAAAAAGGAGACCAACTAGCTCTAAACGCACTGATAAAAGCAAATCTACGTTTTGTAGTTTCTGTATCAAAACAGTATCAAAATCAAGGACTTACATTATCAGATTTAATAAATGAAGGGAATTTAGGTTTAATAAAGGCGGCACATCGTTTCGATGAAACTCGTGGATTCAAGTTTATCTCGTATGCCGTCTGGTGGATTCGCCAGGCAATCCTACAAGCCCTTGCAGAACAGGCACGTATCGTGCGTCTGCCTCTCAATAAAATTGGTTCTATTAATAAAATTAACAGAACATTTATTGAGCTTGAACAACGTTTTGAGCGCGACCCTACCCTCGTAGAAATTGCAAATGAGCTAAATATGGCACCAAAAGAAGTAAAAAACGCCATCCTTAGCTCCAACAAACACGTCTCGATAGATGCTCCGCTGGCGGACGATGACTCCAGTCTTTTAAAGGAAACGTTGATGGTCAGCAAGGACAAATCTATGAGTCCAGACCAAAGCCTAGTTTACGATTCGTTGCGCCAAGAAATTGAGCGTACTCTTTCTATTTTGACAGAACGAGAGGCTGACATCATTAAGCTATATTACGGATTAGACAAGAAACATGCACATACATTAGTGGAGATAGGTGAACTATTCGAACTAACACGCGAAAGAGTGCGACAGATAAAGGAAAGGGCTATCAAGCGATTGAAAAGTACATCGAAAAGCAAAATACTAAAAACCTACCTGTAACACCACTGTCGTCGCAGCTTCAAGCCGCACCGACAGTAATGATAATAAATTTATTTCTCAACAGTCCTTAAATTTTCTCAGCCGACAATGACAAAAAAAAGTGGAATCGTAGTTTTAATTTTCTCAATGGCAATCGCACTAATAGGAATTATTATTGTGCAAATATACTGGTTTTTAAATGCTTATGAAATTAAGGAAAAAGCATTCGACAATAGTATTACAAAAGTATTGGGACAGACAGCCGAAAAATTAGAGTCCAATGAAGCCGCGATGTTTGTTTTGAGCAAAATATATAATTGTGGTGCCGATTCAATTCGTACGGCAATGCACACAGACACGTTAACGGTTTTGGATTTCATTGAAATGAAAGAAAATGAGCTGTTTAGCGAGGTTAACAACATAGAAATGGATTTAGATTTTGTCTGGAGTAACGCCGATTCATCAATAGAAAAAGAAGCTATTACAGTTGTCGGGAGTGAGCAAAATCCGGTAAGTGTTAAAACATTTGTACGTAATGGAAGTAAAAAGAATCGGAAAAACATGTGCATAAAAATCACCAATGATATAGATTCTTTGCATAAAATACCTTGCGAATTAGACTTATCTAAAGATAGCTTAAATACTATTTTATCGGCAAAAAACACCAAAGTTCTGAGAAAACGCGTTGAGAAATTACATAGTTCTTTTGAGAAAATAACCATTGAAATGGCTTCTGCTAACATTCCAATCGAACAGAGAGTTAAAACCGATGAGCTAGAAAAAATCTTAAATACCGAGTTGGTTTGCAAAGGCATTGATTTGCCTTACGAATATGCTATACATCAAAAAGATAACGACTCAATCCTACCATTTCGGTCTGAAAACTTTTGCAGAGACAAAGCTACGTACAAGCATCGTTTGTTTCCTGATGAATTTGAAGCAGATGCGTATCATCTTTTACTCGATTTTCCCAATAGAAACGACCATATTATTAGTTCAATGATATATATGCTTGGTGGTTCTGTCGTTTTTACGATAACAATTATTGTTATTTTTGCGATGACAATAATAGTTATTATTAGGCAGAAAAAAATATCGCAAATAAAATCTGATTTTATTAATAATATGACCCATGAATTTAAAACGCCATTAGCAACAATTTCTTTGGCTGCCGATTCTATTTACAACCCAAAAGTTCTTAACTCGAAAGAGAAAATACTATACTTCACCGAGAAAATAAAAAACGAAAATAGAAGACTCAATACGTTGGTTGAAAGCGTTTTGCAGATTGCAATGATAGATAAAAATGAGTTTAGGTTTAAGAACAAAATTGCAGATGTCCACAAGATAATCGCCAGTACAATCGACAATATTCACTTACAAATCGAAAAGCGAGGCGGCGAAATAAAATCGTCTTTGCGTGCCGATAATTGCCTCGCCTGTGTCGATGAAATGCACTTTTCCAATGTTATACTCAATTTACTTGATAATGCAAATAAATACACCGAGCATTCTCCTGAAATAAAAGTAGTTACAGAAAATATCGGTAGCGGAATAATAATAAAAATTACTGATAACGGAATCGGAATGAGTACTGAAACGCAAACACGTATTTTCGATAAATTTTATCGTGCAACATCAGGTAACTTGCACAATGTCAAAGGTTATGGACTTGGTTTAAGTTATGTAAAAACAATCGTAACGGCTTGTAGTGGAACGATTCGGGTGGAAAGCGAAAAAGGAAAGGGCAGTTGTTTCGAAATTATGATTCCGTTTGTAAACAAATAAACCACCATTTTTATTTAAAAATCACTTACTTATAAATCGTAGTTTATGTAACCCGAAAGCAGTTTGATGCTATAAAAAAATTGCACAGTATGGCTATTTAAAGGTATTCCAACCTTGAGCCTCAATAGGTATCGCCGTTCCATCGCGAGCGATTAGTTGAGTTACACCTGTGTCTTTTGTGATGTATCCGATGGCGGTAAAGTCCCAGTTGTTTTTGATTTTCTCGTAATCACTAACACTTATAGTGAAAACCAATTCGTAATCTTCTCCACCATTCATTGCGCAAACTGTTGGGTCTATGTTAAACTCTTGCGATTGTTTTATGGTTTCTTTAGCTATAGGTATTTTCTCTTCATAAATACGGCAGCCAACGCCAGACTGGTTACAAATGTGCATCAATTCTGACGATAATCCATCAGAAATATCCATCATAGCAGTAGGTATTATTTCTAATTCGGCAAATGCTTCAATAATGTCTTTCCTCGGTTCAGGGCGTAGTTGTCTTTGTAAAATATACTCATTACCAGTTAGTTCCGGCTGCAAATTTGGCGAAGTTTTATAAATTTCTTTTTCTCTTTCAAGCAATTGAAGCCCAACATAAGCTCCTCCTAAATCTCCTGTAACACACACAATATCATCAACTTGAGCAGTACTTCTTTTCACCACTTTGTCGTTTTCGGCTATTCCGAGAGCTGTAACCGAGATAATAAAACCTGTTTTGGAAGAGCTTGTGTCGCCACCAACAAAATCGACTTTGTGATTTTTACATGCTACTTTTATTCCATCGTAAAATTCGTCCAAAGCTTCGACAGGAAACCGATTTGAAACGGCAATAGAAACAGTTACTTGCGTTGGTATTGCATTCATTGCATAAATATCCGAAATATTGACTGCAATAGCTTTGTAACCAAGGTGTTTTAATGGAACATAGCTCATATCGAAATGAATACCTTCGATGAGTAAATCGGTGGAAATCACAGTATTTTTGCCTCTAAAATTGAGTATTGCTGCATCGTCACCAATACCCATTATTGTTGATGTGTTCTGGATTTCGATATTTTTTGTTAGATGTTCTATGAGTTTAAATTCTCCTAATTCGGAGATACTTGTAAGTTTCATACTTATTGAAATATTTGATTTTGGCTAAAATTTTGCCTCAATAATTTTGATTTTTTTGCTATGTGTTGAGCAACTACAAAAGTAGTGAATAATTTGGCTTTTGTATGTGTTAAGAAAACTAATTTGACGCGAAAATAATACTCGCAAATTTCTACTTCTTTTTACGGACGTATGATTTTACTTTCTATAAGATTAAAGTAGATTTCATATTTTCTCTGATGATTTTACGAAAATGTTTGGCAGGTATAAAATTATAGTTTGTTATTGCTCCAGAAGAAATTTTGGTATCTTCATCAAGCGCATATAATGTAAGTGTCTCATTATTAACTCCATAAACGAATAATTGCTTTTGTAATTACATGTACGGACACTCATTATTTTATTATTATTTATTGTTGACAAATAAATTTTATCCAGATAAGTCGCATTTTCTCTTGCGTTGTTTTCCGTAAAACTTTCATTCAAGCGGTATTTTATTTTGTAGGCATTTTTTCTGTTTTTCAAGTCGCACCGACAGTGGCATCAAAACGCTTGCTAAGGTCTAAGACCTATTTTTTATGAAACGTTTAAGCTGTGAATTAACAACTTAGGTTAATAAAAAGCGTAAGAACTTTTGTAAGAGTACTTACAAGCGGAAAGCCCATAGCCGCCCATAAAAATATTTCTTTTCTATTGTGAATTTATTTTTATGAACAAACTCTGATTTTCTTTGTTCGGTTCTAAAAAACTCGAATAATTGTGTAATTTAATTACATTTGTGTTGTTAAGTGTCCTGCACTTTTTAATATTGAGACAACGATTTACTATTTGACTGAAAAT
>JAOZMU010000189.1 GCA_029934165.1 Bacteroidales bacterium | reverse complement strand
TGATTATTAATTGATTATTATTTATTAGTTTTAATAATTTTGTCCAAAGTCTAAAGTTTAATTGCTGCGGTCAAAATGTGATACAACTTTGGAAATATTGTCGTATTTGCCTCATCAACTTTAGCTTGGTCGTAAAAATTAACCGATACTGGTTTTTTAGTCTCCTTATTTATAACGATTTGCCAATTTCCGGTAACCAACCAATATTCGGCATTTCTTTCAATCAGAACATATCTTTGCCCATCTAATTTACAGAGAATTGCTTTTCCGTCAATGCCATTATCGTACAAATAGCCATTTTCAACTGCCTCGAAACTTTCTTTGGTAAGATGTAGCCTTGGTTTGGATAAATATGGGGCATCTGCTGTCGGGCAAAAAGTGTTACAGTTTCCGCATTCGTTACACCAATTGGCAATATTAAGCACTTGATTTTTCTGAGAAAAAGTAATATCACCCATTACTTGTGAAAGTATTTCTTCACCACGTGCTTTGATTTGATAAACAGGATAATTGCCGGTTTCAATTTCATAAGCATAATTCGCGATATTCGGACAAACAGTTACGCAAATATTGCAAATTTCATCACAAAACAGGCAACGTTTTGCCTCTTCAATTGCTTGTTTTTTTGTTAATTCGCTATTAATCAGTTTAAAATCGCGCTTCAAAGAAATGTGGCTATGGTGTGCTGTCGAAAACTGTCGCTTTGCTCGTTTCACCATCAAAACATCATTAGTAATGGCGTTTCGTTTTGTCTCTACGCTAGATTTTTTTTCGATACCAGCAGCTTTCATCATTTTGTCTGCAACGTAACGTCCATCGGCAATAGCACTGATTACGGTAGCACCTCCACGCATTGCATCGCCGCCAACAAATAATTTAGCGATTTTTGTTTCATAAATTTTCTCATTATTTTCAATTGCCTCATTATCAATAAAATCCACGACTACATCTTGTCCAATTGCAGGAATAATTGTATCAAATTCTATATCAAATTCAGAATTTTCGATGCGAACAGGTCTAGCACGTCCACTGCTGTCTTTTTCAGACAGTTGCATCTTTTCGCAGCGCAACGACTTGACAACCCCATTATCCGAAACAACTTCCACCGGCGATGTAAGTTCGCAGATTGTTACTCCTTCGTCGATAACAGCTTGAATTTCATCAAAATCGGCTGGCATTTGAGAAATAGTACGTCTGTATATTATCGTAACATCACCACCGTCTCCAACAAGTCGCCATGCAGTTCGTGCGGCATCCATGGCTGTATTTCCACCACCAATTACTGCTACTTTTTTGCCAATATTTGGTTTCTCGCCTTTTCGTACTTTTAAAAGAAAATCAAGTGGTTCTATAACTCCCTTAGTATCAATGCCATTAATTGCAAGTTTACGCGAAGCCGCCGCTCCGATAGCTAGATACAAATAATCGCTTTTTTCGTATAACTCTGTGTATAACTCCTTATCTACTTTGGTGTTAAAGTGAATTTGGACTCCATATTTTTGCAAACGTTCTACATCTGCCTTTATAGATTTATTGTCGAGCCTAAATTCTGGAATTGCACCAGATGCCATACCGCCTGCAAATGATTTTTCTTCGTAAACATTGACCTCAAAACCATTCATTATCAAGTAGTAAGCGCAAGATAAGCCAGATGGACCAGCTCCAATTATTGCAACTTTCTTTCCATTCGATTCTGATTTTGTTGGCAAAACATCTAATAAGGAAGCACTTTTAGCAACAAAGTTCTTTACCTCTCTGATTTGTACTGGGTTATCATAATTTATGCGTGTACATTTTGTAGTACACTGATGGTCGCAAACAATACCAGTAATTGTAGGTAACGGATTTGTATCCATGATAATGCGAGCTGCCGTTTGGAAATCTTCATTAGCAACCGCATTCAAATACCCAGGTATATTTTGATGTGCCGGACAAGTCGCTTCACAAGGAGCTGCAATACAGTCGAACTCTTCAAGTTTACGATTAGTTTTTATACTCAGTTCGGCAATTTGTGTTTTATGGTAAGCCTTATTTTCAATCGAAGATTCAGCATAAGCAATTAGGTTTTCGAGTGCAGCATCTTGTCCAACTTTTCCAGATTTATTTTTTGCTGCAATTAATGAGTTAATATCCTTAGCCTCAGAACTATCGAATACTTTTTTCATCGAATCGAAATACTGAGCCAACCGACCATAACCACCCGGTTTCAAAACATCGGTACTCATCGTAATTGGCTTAATACCAGTAGATAAAATATCAGCGACATTATAAGCATCTGCACCTCCAGAAAACGAAATATCCAATTTTCCGTTGAACTCTTTTTGCAACAAAGCTGCAACATTTATCGAAATTGGGTGCAATGCTCTTCCGCTCATATACATCATCTCATTCGAGGACTCAAAAACATCTTTTATATTATTGTTTTCCAGAGTGTTGGTAAGTTTCAATCCAAAAAATACTTCGTTTATTTCGGCAGATTTTTGCAACGATTTTATTAGATTTATTGCATCTTGATATTTCAAATCGTGTTCAAAAGCCTGCATAGGAACTTCGGTCGAAAATCCACACTTTTCATTCAGAATGTAGTACAACTTTTTGTGTCCTAAAAGAGTAGGATTCAGCTTGATAGTTGTATGCAATTTCTTTTTTTCGATGAGGTATTTGCCAATTGCCTCAATTTCTTCGGGCGGACAACCGTGCATGGTAGATAAGGTGATATTATCACTTATACAATCAGGAATATTAATATTGACAATTTCCGGGTAAATTGTTTGTATCTCCTTTATTTTCAATGCTTTTTCAGCACTACAATTTTTTAGTTTATCAAAAAACCATTGAACATTCTCTTTCAAAATTCCTTCGAGATTATACCCAACGCTCATGTTAAAAATTGTGCCTAAATCGCCATTGTGTCCAAATTTATGTTTAAGTATATGAATAATTATCCATGCGTTTAAATACTCGTCAACACTTTCCTTTATCTTCAACTCCTGAGACCATTCGCAATTGTAGCCCTCGTCTTGCATATCTATACAAGGTTTTGAAACCTCCAATTCGTCAAGGGTTTGCACGGTTTTCAACTCGACATAACGCGCACCTGTTAGCCAAGCGGCAACAATGTTTTGCGCTAATTGCGTATGAGGTCCAGCCGCAAGCCCTAACGGACTATCCAGAGTTTGTCCGAAACGTTTTGTACGCCACGGATGCGCTTCGTCTGGTGTAAACCAAAGTTTTTTTGGGATATTTAAAATTTCGTTTGTATCTGCTTGTTTTAAAACCAATTTCAATAGATTTGGCAAAGGTAAAGGGAAAAAGTTGTCAGATTTTTTCATGCGGTTTATTTTTTATACCAGAAATTCGTTCAGCCTTGTGTTAGGAATTGTAATTCAGTAACTTGAATCACGGTCTCCTTTATTTTTCCGTAAAATTTTATTATAATTATTTGTGTAGGCACTCTTTTAATTTACTAAAGCCTGATTGGGTAAAAGGAGAAGCGCAAGATAAGATTATTTTCCGAAAAGTTAAAACTTGTTTAATGTGTATTTATACAGATGCATTAAAAGTTCTGCTATCAAGTTCGGATAGCAGTTCAATGCAATTAAAATCTGGCTTTATTTTGCAAGTACCAAACTATAAGCTATATTTGCTAAACAAGATAAGTAAGTACTCTTACAAAAGTTCTTACGCTTTTTATTAACCTAAGTTGTTAATTCACAGCTTAAACGTTTCATAAAAAATAGGTCTTAGACCTTACTTAAACAAAAAACAAATTATTAATTAATTTTAAAACGTAATATTATGAAATTAGCAATAAGTATTATTTTATTATTTGCTTTATGCACTTATTCAGTAGCACAAAAGACCAGTATTTCAACCGACTCCATAGTCAACTCTTATATTGAAGCTATTGGGCTTAAAGACAAAACGATACGCACCCGAATTGATAGTGGAAAAGTGGTACAAAGTGGTATGGAAATAAAGTACAAACAGTTTCTCAAGGACAATAAATATTACAGACTTGAGGGCGTAATGCAAGGAAGTAAAATGATTCAATCCATTGGCAAAGAAAAATCGTGGAGTATAATGCCTTGGGTTTCGGCGACTCCTCAAGCTCTTGAGCCAGTGCAACTTATGCTTCTAAACGACCGCTTAGACATTGAAGGAGAATTGATTCGATGGAAGACAAAATACTTATCACTAAAAACTATTGACACAGAAGATGTCGATAATTATTGCCTCGAATTGCAAAAAAGTGATGGTATTACAAAGCAATTTTTCATTGATAAGGAGAGCTTTATAATTGTCAAAACACTTACTCTAATTAAACACGGAGAAATGACCATTGAAATTGAGACAGAGTATAGTAATTATAACTACGTAAACGATGTAGCTCTTCCGTTTTTAATCGTAGTAAAACTAAGCGGAAACGAATTGGCACGAACAATAATAGAAGGCTGCTTATTAAATCCAGAAATTGAAGATGTAATCTTTGATGCGCCGTAAACATTTGTTATTCTGACTAATAGATAAATTCACCAAAACAAAATCTGGAAAATAAAAAACCAATCTATCGTAATGAATAACAAAAACGTACAAAAACTAAAGGAGCTTATTCCAGACGCTTTTGAGCAAGATAATTTAGATTATGGAAAACTAATTTCTATTCTCGAAAAAACTGAATTTGGGCTTCATTGGCCAGAACGCAACGAAGCAGTTAACCAATGTAATTTACTGACATCGTGTGAATTAACACCCGATAAAGCAAAGAGCATAGCACCGACAGATAGCGGACATTTGTTAATCGAAGGAGAAAACCTAGAAACGCTTCGTTGTTTGCATTCGTCTCATAAAGAATCTGTTAAGATGATTTATATCGACCCCCCATATAACACAGGCAATGATAATGTTTTTGGCTATTCTGATAAATTTTCGGTTTCATTACGTGAGTATAACAGCAAGCATATACGAAAAAAAGATAGTAAAAACAAAGCTACAAAATCAGATGGGCATTTTCACTCAAAATGGCTAACAATGATTTATCCGCGCCTTCACATTGCGGCACAACTACTTACAGAAGACGGAGTTATATTTGTTTCTATTGATGATAATGAAGTTTTCAATTTGAAACACATTATGGACGAAATATTTGGCTCTAAAAATTTTGTTGGAGAAATGATTTGGGTAAATCGTACCACGCCAAATGATGCCGCAGTGAAATTTGCGACAGACCATGAATTTATTTTAGTTTATGCAAAAAACAAAGGAAAATGCACTTTCAAAGGAGTCGAGAAAGATTTGTCTAAATATAAAAACCCTGATAATGACCCCAATGGAGATTGGATAGCGGATAATCCTTCGGCAGCAAGCGGAAACGAAAACTATCGGTTTCCGATAAATAATCCTATTACTGGAGAGGTTTATTATCCACCAGAAGGTCGATATTGGGCATTTTCGCCTAAGCGAATTGACGAATGGTCGAAATCTGGGAAAATGGTATTTCCGCCCAAAAAAGGCAAGCGGTTTTTGTTGAAAAAATACAAAAAAGAGCTTCGGAGCAAACTAAAACCTGTTAGTTCCCTGATTCAAGGGATTTTAACTTCGCACGGGACAAAGGAAATGAAAAAGCTATTCCCCAAAGGAAGTCCGTTCAAATATCCGAAACCTCCTGAATTAATAAAATTTCTTGTCAAGCAAATCACTGATAATGACGACATTATATTGGATTTTTTTGCAGGTTCAGGAACAACCGCGCAGGCAGTTTTAGAGGTAAACGAAGAACAAAGTACAAATCGAAAATTCATCTGTGTTCAACTTGACGAAACTTATACGCCTGAAAATAAGCAATATAAAGAAGATTTTGAAACCGTGTTCGATATTACCATTGCGCGCATCAGAAAAGTGATTGAGAAAATAAATGCAAAAAGCGCACAAAAGACTGGTGTTCAAGTAATGAAGTGTACACAAAATATTTTCAAGAAATGACAAAATACGTAGATGACCGTAGTTTTACAAATTTTGTTCACCAAAATCTTGCTGTCCCAATTTTGTACAACAAACTTGGCTGGAAAGAAGTTTCTTTGTCGGCAGAAGAGATGGAAAAGATTGATATTCAGAATGGTATAGATTATCTGTTTCATGACGCATCTAACAAAATCATCAAAGTTCAGGAACGTTTTCGCGATAGTTTCTACGCAAAATATAACGACTGTACGTTACGTTATCGTCGCGACCAAAATTCGCATGTAAACAGACGAAAATCAGAGTTTTATAAAGTTGAAGCCGATTTTCTGGTTTATGGGATTACTAATGGAGCAAAATTTATTGAAAAGCGAAATAGCGTTACTGGTTTTATAAAATACACATTCGTAGATTTACGTGTTTTAATGAAACAGATAGACAACGATAATATTATTCTTAAACGAGGCATAAACAGGTCGTATATAAATGATAATAAGCTAATTGCACCAATAAAAGAGAACAAAGATAGCTCATCTAGTTTTGTTGCTTTCGATGTTTATCAACTTCATCAACTGTTTGGTGTAGAGAAAATTATCCGCTACCAAAAAGGATTTATTCCAACGACAACCATAAAATAAACACTCAGATAAAAAAATGCTGCTCATTTCCGAACAGCATTTTTTGTTTGTTTAAGAACTCTTAGTAATGGAAAATTAATAATTAATAATTTTGCTTACGCCTGATTTAGTT
>JAOZMU010000188.1 GCA_029934165.1 Bacteroidales bacterium | reverse complement strand
TCTTTGCAATGTGTTAAATATCAAGTTGTAAGGGCGAAGTCAGAAACTTGAGTTTGTATTTAGCAAGGTTTTCTGCGTTTTTAAATATCTTCGAGAAAAATTTTAATTGCAAAAGCACGCTGATATTTATGCTCTACTTTCGTAGAACCAATTATCGCCAAAGCACTACCATTGAGCAGCAGCAATGCTTTTGCAACTTCCATGCGATAATTTTGCCCCATTGTTTTTCGTGCCAAAAGCTCTCCTGTGCTAGAAAATCTATTTATCACAATCTGTCCAGAATTTGATGTGCCAACCACAATCAAATCTCCACTTGGGAGATAAATAATTTCGGTTTTCGAGCTAATATCTAAATCAATCAAAGGACTGACATTTGAATTTTCATATAGCATCTGAAAACTGTTTGCCACAGGATTTGGGTCGACGTTTAATACAAGCATTGGCGTAATTGCCTGCAAATCAGGGTTTGATACAATCATTGCCAATTTTCCATCAGAAGTATTGACTATTGTTCCTGCCCAATATGTTGGGTCAATGTAGATTGGCTCGGCATCGCCAATAAATTTTATCGCCATTTTATTAAATAATGGCGCAGTGAAAAAATATTTGTCAGAATATTCGATGTTGAAATACTTGTCCATTTTTTTAACAACGGCATAATTTGACGATGCTGAGAGTCCAAATGCCGTTGGTTCAAACTCTTGCTCGGTGAGGTTTGCTTTTGTTTTAAAATCAAAGCCCAATTCGGAAACAAAGATTTTTTTATATTTATTACCATTATTAACAAAAGTTCCAAGCCCTTGAACGATAAATGCCGAGCCATCTTTGGCAATTGCCGCAGCTGTAAGATAGGTTGGAGTAAAATTCAATGTCAAATCTATTTGATGTTCGCTAATTGCCAATGGCTGAGTAATATCGCCACTAAACTCATAGGCATAGAAGTGTTCCAAAGATTGGTTCCAAATGACATAATATTTACCCTCGTTTTCAAAAATTTCGGACACAGGAAATCCCCTTTCCGGTTCGTTGTAAAACTTTGTCCAAACAACATCTCCTTTGCCGTCAATTTTTTGCAGAAAAATAGTTCCATTGCCATCAAACTTGGACGGAGAATTGCTGCCAATGCCAAAAAAAAGCAACCCATTGTCTTCTGTTTGCTTCACGTCAAGTACATAGGCATTATACTGATTATCAGTGTTAAAAAGATATATTTTAACCAAATCGGGGTTTATGAAATTGGTGCGAGTTTCTTCGCACCCACACATAAATGCCATAGACAATAATATATATACTAAAATGTTGTGTCTTGTTTTCATTGAGTTTAATTTTTGTTAATACTGTCAGGCGTAGCTTGAGACTACGCTGACGGTGGCGATTCAAAAGAGTTAGTCGAATACTTTATATGTTATATTGTATGAAAAACGGATTGCTAACTGTATGTTATTCAGGCTAATATCATCGCTTAGATAATAAAGCCAATATACAAATACATCAGACTGAGTGTCAGACAAATAACGATTATCGGGGTTGTTATATTTTGTGAAATTATGGATATATCGTAACCCAAGCTCAAGGTTATAGTTTTTCTGTCGCCAGATTAATCCGCCGCCAAGTATTGCCCCTACATCGTAGCTTGAAATAACAGAATTTACTGGCAAACTTTGACCTTGAAGCGTCCGCTCGGCAGTCAGCAACATTCTGTAATTTCCGCCTACTTCGACAAAAGGACGATATTTTTTATAAGGCAAAAAACTCATCCGAGCCAAAAGAGGAAAATCTACACACGTAACATTCTCTGTATAACTGAGTGGAAATAAGTCTAAATCATAAACAGCTTCGTATTTGAATTGTTGGTTCGTATATCCTGGTTCAAAAAGTAACGAAAAATGGCTGCCAAAAAAAAGTTCTACTCCCAAGGCAAAACTGTAACCTAAATACCCATTTAAGTATTTGCCGTTCTGTGGGTTATCCATCTCAAAAAGACTGTATTGCTCGCTAACACTTACCGATGTAGTGTTGCTCCCTGCGCGTGCCGAGAACAAAAGTCGCGGTAATACATTCAGGCTATCGACAACAGACCGAAAACGCATCAAATCATCATTTCCCGAGCTTTCGTGTTTGTAATTTGGGTGGTAGGAAAGCATTTCTTTTATTTGCTCGCGGGCAACATCAGATTTTTCTAACAATATATTACAATGAGCAGCAAGGCGATAAACCTCTGCTTTGGTGCTTTTTCCGGCTTCCGACATTATTTTCCGGCTGTCTAAGGCTGGTTTCAAAAGGGCAAGTGTTGAGTCAATTTGTCCTCTTTTATACATATTTTTTGCTAGACTAAGATTTTTTCCTATATCGTATTCTTGCGCAATTGCAGGAAACTGAAAAAGAAGCAATAAAACGCCAAATATAGCGCCACGTGCAAAAATTGAGTGTTTGTTCATATCGTTATTTTCAAATTTCATATAGTTTTTATATTCAAGATGTTATTGTGAAAAGCTACTACAAAAAAGTGTTATTCGACGATAGCGGTTTTTTTCAAATCGCCTTTTTTATAATACTGCCATTGGTCGTCGGTCATTTTTTTGCCGTTTAGCTTTTCGAGCAATCCAAGGTACAAATCACCTGAGGATAATGGTCTGATATGCAGCTTGCTATTATCTCCAAAAATAAGGAATTTACTATCCGAACTAAATTGTACAGAAAGAACCTGCTTGCCGTTATTATCAATGCGTATCGGGACAAATTTGTCTACACCTTGATATTTAAAATTTTGCAAATCCCACAACAATACAGTACCATCTAAACTTGCCGATGCAACCCAGTGATTATCAGGACTAAAGCAAATGTCAGAGATGATTCCTTTATGTTTTATAGTGAAAGATTCTATCGCATCAAGTTTGTCGCGACGTGAAACTCGTATCTTACCTTTGTTACTACCTGATAATAACCATTTTAAGACTGGATTATATGCCAAAGAAAACAATCTGCCAATTGTTGTTTGCAGCGTTTGTGCTTTAGAGTTGTTTGCAATTGTTGCAAGATTCCACTGTAAAATATTTCCTATCTCATCGGTTGCCATCAAATAGTCATCATCGGTAATTATCAGAGAATTAATAACTTGCGTGTTCTCAAATGTTACAATTTCTGTTTTCGATTGCATATCCCAAACTTTGACACTAAAATTTGCCGAAGAAGAAACAAGGCGTTTTCCTTTTTTGTCGAATGCGATTGATAAAACACTGCTATTGTTATGGTTGTAAATTTCTGTTTGCGTGTTATCTTTCAGGTCGAACAAAATTACGCTTCCTGTCGCTGTTCCGCACACAAGTTGGGTTGCGTCTGGCGAAAATGCCAGCGAAAGCACAAAAGCATTCGATGCTAACACAAACGATTTAACTTCCCTCAAAACCGGAATAACAGGGTCGTTAGAATTATCAAGCTGCCCAATAACTATGCGTCCAAGCGTATCGCTCATTGCCAAAAAACCGTTTCTGGAATCAAGAGCCCAGTATTCTCCATTTTTAAGATTATCATCTACATATTGGATATATGCCTGTTGCATAGCACTTAACAGTCGTGGGTCGCTAGGCGAAGCAGAAACCTCTTCGGGACGCTTTTCGGAAGCTGTGTCTTGCAACTGGAAGGCGGTAACAGCCAAAAGAGAGCGCAAATCATCGTTCTCTTCTATCATCAAAGAATTATTTGCAAACTCTTTAGAATTAAAAACATACAGGTGATACAATGCTCGTGCATTTGCTAAATCGGTTTCAGCTTTTGCTGTCAACGCCAATTTTTCGTTCATCTCGGCAACGCTCTTCTGGAAGATAGCTTCTTTCTCGTTAGTTTCCGCAATTCCTTTCTGACGCAGTGCTTCTCTCTCATTTTCAAGAGCTTTTTGCCGTTGTCTATTTGCCTCGGCTTCATTCTCTTCGGCTATCTTTTTTAGACGGAGTGCTTCGCGTTTTTTCTCATCAGCAATTTGCTTTTGCTTCAATGCCTCTTTTTCATTTTCTAAGGCTATTCCTTTCTGACGAATTGCCTCTATTGCGTTTGCCTCGGCTACACCTTTTTGTATGTAAGCATAAGCACCTGTTATGGCTGCAATAACAAAAAGAACACTCATAACAATAAGCAAAAGACGCAAAATAGCTGCTCGCCGTTTTTTTCGTTTGGCAGCAATTATAATAGCAACACGGCTTTCCTCGAAAAAATCTCTTTGCAATTCCGTTATTGGTGGTTGCTTATTTTCATCGTCAGCCTCATTCATCCATGTTTCGGCAAGCGTATATTCTGCACCACGAATAAGCATATCCGAAGATTTTTCGGACTTTTCCCATTCTAATGCTTTTTTTGAGAATTTTGTGTGATGTGTAACATGCTCTCTGTCGGTATCTAAATCTCGAATCAACTCGCTGAACGAAGTCCCAAAATCACTTGAGCCTACACGAAAATCGACAGACTGCGCCGTTTGTAAAGCTGGAGATAGCTGACTCGTATCTGTGGCTATAAATTTAAGTGCAATAGCACGTTTACCAAGTTTGTTGGCATATGCAATTTCTTGGCGACACTGCTCAGACCCAAAATAGTTTGGAGACTCAATAATAATAAAGTTATCGGCGTTTTCAATTCCTTTATTAACCTCATTTTCAAGCTCTTCTTCGTCAACAATGTTTTCCTTGTCAAACCAAGTATCTTTCCCCTGTGTTTGAAAATTATCATTCAATTGCCGCGAAAAATCCAAATCGTCTTTCGAGTACGAGATAAAAACATCGTGCATATTCTCAACTCTGGATTTTGCAACACTCGCCGAAATAAACTCCTTGTGGATTTCTATTGGTGTTTGAGCATTTCTTTTTAAACCTACTTTTAGCCACGATTCGGCAGCTTCAAGTTTATACCCGCGTAGTAAAATGCTGGGGTTTTGTTTTTGTAATTGCCAACGTAACCCAGTAACTAACAGTTCTTTATTGAAATACATATAATCCTTGTCTTTCAAAAGCTCTTTCATCAATTTATCGAAAGACTTTGAAAAACCCTCTTCGCTCTTATCCCGAAAGTCAATGTATTGCAACGACCGCACCGATTCTGGAATTTCATCATCTGGCACTTCCTCAAAAAGCATCGGGATAATACGTTTGTTGAGCTTCAGGACATGGTCTAATTCCATCAGACAATATTTCGATACAACAGACTTAGGAGTAATTAAGTATAAAAAATTATCGGCTTGCTCAATTCCATGTAAAATCGCTTCTTCAAATGTTTCGCCACTTTTAATGTCGCTCGTGTCTGTCCATGTCGTTATTCCCTTGCGTGTCAATGCACCACGCAACAAATCTCGCAACTCGGCATTTTCTCTTGCATAAGAGAAAAACGCCATAGTCATCATGTTTGTCGCTTGCTTGACAGATTCTGTTATAAATTCGCAATGTAAATCTGTTGGCTCACAGGGTGCTTGTTCGGTTTTGAACTCAGTAGAAAGCCATTTTTCGGCATCAAATCGGTTTTTTCCCGATAAAAGATACATCGGATTCTGTTGTCCTCTATTCCATTCTAATGCTTTGGTTAATAGGACAGTATGATTTTTTACATAAGGCTTATGTTTTTCAATAAGGCTAATCAAACCACCAAAAGCTGCTTCGAAATCATCAATATTTTCTAACTCTTCTAATGGTTTTCCGGCTTCAAATTTTTCACGGCTATAAATCCAATTTATCTTCCCGATAGTCGGGTGCATTTTGTCCCAAACTTCTTTTGTTGTAGGTTCAATATGTAAAATTGGAATTATCCTTTTTTTAAGAGAAATGGCTAACTCAATTTCTTTCAAGCAGTAAATAGATTTTACCGAGTGTGGTGCGATGACAAAAACAAAATTGTCGGCATTTTCGATTCCGCTATCAATTTGATTCTGAAAATCGACTCCCAACGGAATGTCATTCTGGTCGAACCAAATATCATAACCTTTTTCAACTAATCTGTCGTGTAATTTTATTGCAAAAGCCTTACTTTCAGCACGTCCGTAGGAAATAAAAACATCGTTTATTTGCATATTATTTAAGTATATTCTTATCTAATTCTTATATATTTTGTCCTCTACAGGTATATTATTGTCATCAAATTTACACAATTTATTCTTCTTAATCATTTTTTTCTTCATTCATTTCGGCATGTTTTAAAAAATAAAGCTGAAAAATCATTGCGTGCAGACCAAAATTATTTCAATTTGTAATAAAAACGCCATTACTGATTTGATTATATCTTGCAGAATAGGCTTTAAGGGGTATGCTGGCTGGTCCGTGAATCACTGCTCCGTTGAGTGATAGAGAAAACTGCGAACCACAAACTGTGTCGATTGCCATTGTTCGCGTTTCGTCTAAGATAACTCGTTCATCATAAGGATTATTCGGACAAGCTCTATCGACGGCTACAAACTCGCTAAAAGATTTGCGATAAATGATAATTCCACGTACTCCACCTGTTACATAAACTGCTCCACCAACAGCATTCAAATCAATAAATTGTGGCTGGTCAAGATAAATGGCAAAATTGACATACGTATTCGGAATGACTTGGTCATCGGTTTCGCAGGCATTAAGCGTTATTAAAAGTAAAAACGCAGTTAAAAAATTATTTTTCATAGTATTAAAATTAAGTTATACTAAATTAGTAAAATGAATTTAATAAAGTAAGCCATTAAAATTCCTAACTAAAACTA
>JAOZMU010000187.1 GCA_029934165.1 Bacteroidales bacterium | reverse complement strand
TTTATTAACCTAAGTTGTTAATTCACAGCTTAAACGTTTCATAAAAAATAGGTATAAGACCTTAGTTGCTTTGTTCACCACTATCAGTGTGGCTTGAAGCCACACCGACAGTAATTTCAAAATGTCTATTTTTTCAATTAAAAAAGCCGCTCCATAAACTTGGAACGGCTTTTTATTAGACCGAAGATTAAATTAACCTATACCATTATTTGCTGTTTGTTGCTGATTTTCAGTCAAATAGTAAATCGTTGTCTCAATATTAAAAAGTGCATGGCACTTACTACAATTTAGAAATAATTTTTTCGGTGTCTTCTGCAATAACCAACTCTTCGTTTGTTGGCATTACGATGACTTTTACTCTGGCATCGTTGTTGCTTATCACCATGACTTCGCCACGCAAACCGGTGTTTTTCGATTCGTCTAATTCAATTCCGAGAAATTCCATGTTTTTGCAAACTCCGCGTCGTGTTGTGTCTGCATTTTCGCCAATACCGCCGGTGAAAATAAGTATATCCAAGCCGCCCATTGCTGCACTGTAAGCTCCAATATATTTCTTGATTCGGTAATCGTACATATTCAATGCTAGGCGAGATTTTTTGTCGCCACCATTTGCCGCTTCTTCAATCTCGCGCATATCCGAAGAAATGTTTGTGATGCCAAGTACGCCACTATGCTTGTTTATCAGAGCATTAGCCGATTTCAGACCAATTTCCTCTTTGTCCATAATGTAGGTAAATACTCCAAGGTCGAGGTCGCCAGAACGTGTTCCCATTATCAAACCTTCGACAGGTGTTAACCCCATTGATGTATCAACAGATTTTCCGCTATCTATTGCTGCAACAGATGCTCCATTTCCTAAGTGGCAGGAAATAATTTTTTGTGTCGAGATGTCAACTCCAAGATGTTCGCAAGTTTCTTTGGCAACAAAACGATGACTTGTACCATGAAATCCGTAGCGACGTATTTTGTGATGTTCGTATAACGAATACGGAATTGCGTACATATACGCATGTGCTGGCATAGACTGGTGAAATGCCGTGTCGAAGACTGCAACCTGCTGGATACCATTACTTAGCGACTCCATCGCCAAAATACCTTTTAGGTTTGCTGGGTTGTGAAGTGGTGCTAATTCAATACATTTTTCTATGTCTTTTTTTACAATATCATCAATAAAAGCACTGTCAGTAAATCTTTCGCCACCATGTGCAACACGGTGTCCAACGGCTTCGATGTCTTGAATTGACGATAGGCAACCATATTTTTCGCTTGTCAAAACGCCGAGAATAAACTCGATACCAGCCTGATGGTCAAGTACATCACCAACCAATTTTAAGACTTCTTTTTCGCTTAGTTCTTGTTTTAAGAAAGACCCCTTCATTCCAACTTTCTCAACAATTCCTTTTGCCATTACTTCGCGCGCGACCATATTGAAGAGTTGGTATTTTATTGACGAACTTCCGCAGTTTAATACTAAAATTTTCATCTGAAATATTTTTTTGAAGACCAAAATAGCATTTCTATTGGTCTGTTTTCGTTAAGTGAATGAGTAAAATTCCGATGGAAATTATCGGCAGTAAATTATTTTATCGCTACTTATTACGTAAGATTTTTCCGTTTTCGTCATAAGTATAAAAACCTGCTCCTGCTTTACGACCAAATTGTTGAGCGTTTACTTTCCGTTTTAATATCGCAGCAGGTTTATATTTCAAGTTGCCAAATTCGGTGTATAGATTATCCATCCAACGTTTAACTCTGTCGAGACCAATTTTATCTGCAAACTCGAAAGGTCCGAGTGGTAATCCGAGAGAATTTTTCATTATGGCATCAATATTTTCCAAACTTGAGACACTTTCTGTGTATGCTTGGCAAGCTTCGGCAAATAGCCCGACAAAAAGTCGTACGCTAACAAGCCCAGCAGACTCTTCGACAGGTATGGCAACTTTTCCAATCAGGGTGGCAAATTGGCGTATTTTACTGCAAACCTCATCTGAGGTATGCAAGCCCTTAACAACCTCAATAATATTAGAATCCGAAAGAGTTGTTGAAATGTGCATACTGATACAACGGTCTTTGTGTTCTAATTCTGAAGATAATTCGGTAACTACGGTTGTTGTCGAATTTGTTGTTATTATTGCATCTTTTCGGGTGTGATTTTCGATATTTTTGAAAATCTCTTTACGAATTTCGATGCGGTTGTTGCGTGTTTCCGACAAAATAGCTTCTATTACCATGTCGCATTCAGCAAAATCTTCGTAAGACAACGTACCTTGTAAACGTGGCTGAATGGCGCGCTTTTCGCCTTCGGTCATGCCCCATTTTACGATACGTCCATCAATTTCTTTATAAATTTCGGATAGAGCCCAGTCAATTTTATCTTGGCTTTTATCTAAAAAAATAACTTCAATTCCTTTGCTAGCAATCGTCAAAGCCAATCGTTGTCCTGTGGTTCCGCAACCAACGATGCCTATTTTTGAGAACTGTCCGTGAAGTGCATCGGTTTTACTAAGTGCGTAATTTTCAATAGGTTCTGTGATGGTGTTTTTAGCCATTTTTTTGTTTTTATAAAATTCGATATAAATACTTCAATATGAATAAATTATACTAAGTATAATGAGTTCGGTTTAAAATGGAATAACGTTAAATTTTTCAGATTGAACTCAATCGTTATTAAACAGTAGTTTATTTTATTTGTGCTTGATTTGCTGTTATCGCAACCAAGTTTACAATATCTTCGACAGAGCAACCGCGCGACAAATCGTTGATAGGTGCTGCCATTCCTTGTAAAATAGGACCGACAGCAACTGCATCGCCGAGACGCTCGACAAGTTTATAGGCAATATTTCCGACTTCTAACGATGGAAAAACCAAAACATTTGCTTGCCCACCTATTGGACTATTTGGTGATTTTTTGTTTGCAACAACCTCAATCAAAGCGGCATCTGCTTGCAATTCACCATCTATTTTCATGTCTGGAGCCATCTTTTTGGCTATGGCGGTTGCCTCGGCAACTTTGGTTACCATCTCATGTTTTGCACTTCCTTTTGTCGAAAAACTTAGCATGGCAACACGTGGCTCAATGCCGGCAATGGCACTGGCTGTACGACCTGTGGCTACTGCTATTTCAGCAAGTTGCGGAGCTGTTGGGTTTGGGTTCACGGCGCAATCGGCAAAAAGCAAAAGTCCTTCTTCGCCATGAGTTTTGTTGTTGACAAACATAAAAAATGCCCCCGAAACAACACTGATACCGGGTAATGTCTTCACAATTTGAAATGCTGGTCGCAAGACGTCTCCTGTTGTATTGGCAGCTCCGGCAACTTCGCCATCGGCATCGCCAGACTTAATTATCAAGGCTGCAAGGTACAACGGGTCTTCGACAAGTTTTAGTGCTTGCTCCATTGTCATACCTTTTTTCTTACGAATCTCGACTAATAGCTTTGCGTACTCATTTTTTTTTGTATGCTCTTTAGGGTTTATAATCAAAGCTTTATGTAGATATTCTAACTTTAATCGCTTTGCATCTGCCTCAATTTTTGTTGGGCTACCTGTTAGTATTATTTTTGCAAATCCTTCTTTTAGGATAATATTTGCAGCCTTCAGAGTGCGCTCATCAAATGCCTCAGGGAGTACAATTCGCATTTGATTTAATATGGCATTTTGCCTAATTTTCTGTAATAAATTCATTGGTACTTAATGTGTTATGAAATCTACATTGATAACACAAATGTAAGTATTTTTGTCTGGATTATTCCAACATTTCCGTATAAAATATTTACTTCGATACAATAAACATAAGTAAGAGAAAATTGCATTCAATTTGTCCGTTTTGCTATGGAGAACCGATTTCGATAGTTTTTTGAATGCTTGTCCAAAGTTTTTCGGCGGTTTTATCCCACGAAAACTTTTTTTTCTGTATTGCCGCAGCGTTTTTTAATTGCGACCGCAACTCTTCGCTTTCAACTATCTGATGCATAGCATTTACTATTGAATCAACAGAATATGGATCGATAAATAGTGCTGCATTTCCAGCCACTTCTGGCATCGATGTTTTATCCGCCGCTATAACAGGAACGCCGGCATACATTGCTTCCAAAATTGGTATGCCAAACCCCTCAAAATAAGGAACATACGTGAGCGCAAACGCACTTCCTAAAACCATTTTGAGACGCTGAGGCGATAGTCGTCCCGTGAATATAACATCTTCTTTATGAGATATTTCAGAATATGTTTGACTTATTTCTTTTGTCATAAACATCGCTTCCCCGACAATTACTAATTTTATTTTACGGGCATTATTTTTACGAAATTTATCGTACGCACTTAATAGCCGTACAATATTTTTTCGCGGATTTAATGCGCCAATAAATATAAAGTAATCACAACCTTTAGTTAATTCTGCCTTGGTTTTTGCAATCTCCTCTACGGAAAGTGGCGTAAAAATGGAATTTGAACCGTTATATACTACATCAATTTTACTGGGTAATATTCCGTATGTAGAAGAAATATCTTGCTTTGAATACTCGGATACTGTTGCAATTCGTGCAGCATGTTTTGCATATAAAGGGAAAAACCTATTGTAATATTTACGCGCCAAAAACGGTAAATCATTCGGAAAATGCGCAAAATTAATATCGTGTATCACCGACAAAGAGGGTGTCTGACTACTTAGCGAAATAAAACCATCTGTCGAGACAAAAACATCTGGTTTATAGCGTCTCAGGATTCTTGCAACAGAATGCTCAAACCAAAGATACCATAAAAACGGATGACGCGCTGGTGGATAAGCCACTATTGGATTGACATTTACATCAAAAACAAAGTCGGGATGTGGTTCTCTATCAAAAATGAAAAGGAATTCGTGTTCGGCGTATTTTGCTACAATACGCCGAAGACTTTCATAAGTAAACCAACCAATTCCTTCTAATTTATCCTTAATAAGAAAACGAGTATTTACAGCTATGCGCATAATATTATTTTAGAAAAGGATTATTTTGTTTTTCATAGCCAATTGACGTAGCTGCTCCATGACCACTATACACTTTTGTGTCTGAATCTAAAGTCAACAACCTAGTATTTATACTATTGATTAGCTGGTCGTAATTTCCTTTAGGTAAGTCAGTTCGCCCAATTCCGCCGTTAAACAACACATCGCCCACGATGACAAAATTCGTCTTTCGGTTGTAGAACGCCAAACTGCCAGGCGAATGACCTGGTATTGACAAAACCTCAAATTCTGAATTGCCAAATTTAAGGGTATCTCCATCGTTCACAAAATCTGATGCAATTGGTTGATAACCAATAGTTAAACCAAATGTTAAACCATATTGTACAACGTCCTCAACAAAAAAATTATCGGCAGAATGTGCAAATATTTTTGTATTGTATTTATCTTGCCAGTAAGCATTGCCCATGACATGGTCTATGTGCCCATGAGTATTCCATATTTGAGTAACATTAAGGTCATTTTTCTTAATAAAAGCCTCGATAATCGTCTGTTCTTGAGGAGAGTGAGTTGCAGGGTCAACCATAACACACTCTTTTGTTTCATCGTAAAGCAAGATTGCATTTGTAGAAAATGGGCTTACTTCGAATATTTTTATTTCTAACATTTCAAATTATTTAGGTTATTTATACTTGTAAATTAATTATAAAAGCGTAATTATAAAATTCAAAATTACATAGTATTGCGCTATATGATTATTAAAGTGTTTTTCACTTTTTAATATTGAGACAACGATTTACTATTTGACTGAAAATCAGCAACAAACCGCAAATAATGGTATATGTTAATTTAATCTTCGTTTTAAAGCAAAATAAACCAATTTATTTTAGTTTGCTTTAACTATTTTTTGTTATAATTTTTTTGCCTCTTCCCAGTATATATCCATCTCTTCTAACGACATATCATTAAGCGATTTACCTTGTTTAATGGTTTTTTCTTCAAGATAATTGAAGCGTTTGATAAATTTTCGATTTGTTTTTTCAAGTGCGTTTTCCGGATTTACACCATAAAGTCGAGCAGCGTTGATTATTGAAAAGAATAAATCGCCAAATTCATCTTCAATACGCTCTTTGTCAGCCACTTTCACCTCTTGCTTCAATTCGTCAAGTTCCTCGGCAACCTTATCCCAAACATCTTCCTTCTTTTTCCAATCGAAACCAACGCCACGCGCCTTATCCTGAACACGATACGCCTTTACAACCGCTGGTAAAGACTTCGGAATCCCAGCCAAAACAGAGTTTCCGCTTTTTTCTTTCAGTTTCAGTTGCTCCCAGTTATTTGCTACTTCTCTAGCATCGGTAACTTCCACATTACCATAGATATGCGGGTGTCGATATTCTAATTTATCGCACAAAGAATTAATCACATCGCCAATATCGAAAGCTTTTTTCTCGCTGGCAATTTTGGCATAAAAAACTATGTGCAACAATACATCGCCTAATTCTTTTTTCACCTCTTCCATATCTTCCTCATACACAGCATCTACAAGCTCATATAACTCTTCAATTGTCAAGGTTCGGAGCGTGGCAAATGTTTGTTTTTTATCCCAAGGACATTTTGTACGTAATTCGTCCATTGTATTCAATAAACGCTCAAATGCTACCAGTTTTTTATTCATATTAATTTTTTTATAGTTTTTTAAAGTTTTGTAATATTATGGAAAATTGGGCATGTTTCATAAGTAGTTTACAGTCAAAAAGTTCTTCTTGCGTACAAAAT
>JAOZMU010000186.1 GCA_029934165.1 Bacteroidales bacterium | reverse complement strand
TCAGAAACATGCCAAAATTCCAGATATTTTCGAAAAAGCTCAACCTGCATAATAACATCAAAATTGTATTTTTATTTGAGCTTTAAATCATTGACACATACGACTTTACAGGAACATATCGTTTTTTGTGTTCTTTGCAATGTGTTAAATATCAAGTTGTAAGGGCGAAGTCAGAAACTTGAGTCAAAATAAAACCAAAGATTATAAAATAACAATTATTGATTTAACAAAGGAGTAGTTTTTCTGTTGCCAAACTTTTGAAAAGTTCGCAGCAAACCACTGAACACCAAACATTTACAATTTAAACAGATAAGGATATGGCAAAAGCAGAATTTGTTTCTATCGAGGAATACAACAAAAAAAAATAATGCCAAACCTTGAAAGTTTATAGCTGTGAAAGTTGCCACTACTATCGGTGTTGGTTCAAACCACTTGACACTTGAAGTCGCCCTACTATCACACTTAAAAATAAATTTTATGAAAATTGCAATAATCGGAGTAACCGGTCTCGTTGGACAAACCATGTTAAAAATATTATACGAGCGTCAATTTCCTGTTGATGAGCTGATTGCAGTTGCATCGGAACGTTCTGTCGGAAAAACCATTCAATTCAAACAAAAAGCTATTACGATAGTAAGTATGGAAGAAGCCATAGCGCAATCTCCAGATATTGTGCTATTTTCTGCGGGGGGAAGTGTTTCGCGCCAATATGCTCCCCGCTTTGCCGAAAAAGGAAGCTATGTGATTGATAACTCATCGGCTTGGCGTATGGAAAATGACGTTCCGTTGGTTGTTCCGGAAGTTAATGCAAAAGCACTTTCTGTTCAAAATCGGATAATTGCCAACCCCAATTGCTCTACTATTCAGCTTGTTGTAGCATTAGCACCATTGCACGCAGTTTTCGGGATACACCGCATCGTAATTTCGACCTATCAATCTATAACCGGGACAGGTCAATCTGCTGTAAATCAGCTTATTGCAGAAGAAAACAAGGAAAAATCATCAAATATTTATCCACACGCAATACATCGCAACTGTTTGCCGCATTGCGATATTTTTGGCGAGAATGATTATTCGCGAGAAGAAATGAAACTTATCCGCGAGACGCGCAAAATTTTTGCAAAACCAGCTATGCATCTGACAGCCACCGCCGTACGTGTCCCTGTTGTTGGCGGACATTCCGAGTCGGTCAATGTCGAATTTAAAACCGATTTCGATATTCTACAAGTGCGTCAAATTCTTGAAAAAGCAGATGGCATTCTTGTCGAAGATGCGCCTCACGAAAATATTTACCCAATGCCTATCACAGCAAACAATCGCGATGAGGTTTTTGTTGGTCGCATTCGTCGCGACGAATCACAAGCTAACACGCTAAATATGTGGATTGTAGCAGATAATTTGAGAAAAGGAGCAGCAACAAATGCAGTACAAATTGCCGAGTATTTAATAAAAAATGGATTCGTAAATTAATCCAAAACAATTTTTGGGTTTGGAATGAAATTCTTTATTATCCTAATTAAAAATTGGCTACTGCTTGAAAATAAAAATTTTAAGCAATCTGAAATGTAAGGTCTAAGACTGGAATAATGATAATTAAGAAGAAAAATCAATAGCAAACGGCACAGTTATTGATATTGTCTTAATGTCCTGATTATTAAAACAATATTGGTTTACAGTTAGTAAATAAACTATGCTTTATGAATAATTTATGAATAATTCATGAATTATTTAAACGACTAATTCTAATAAATCTACAAAAACTAATTGAAATTATATTCATAACAACATATAAAATCTCAGGAAATTGCAAAATACATTATAGTTTCATTGAAACTGACACATAATAAGCTCATTGAGTTTTGTACGCTTCGCATACAAAATGTATGCCGTTTGCAATTGATTTCTAATATGAAATGTTTTTTTATGAACAAATCATGAATAAGCGCCCTGCACTTTTTAATATTGAGACAATGATTTACTATTTGACAGAAAATCAGCAACAAACAGCAAATAATGGTATAGGTTAATTTAATCTTTGTTCTAAGTAAAAATGAATTTAATAAAGTAAGCCATTAAAATTCCTAACTAAAACTAAATCAGGCGTAAGCAAAATTATTAATTATTAATTATTAATTTTCCATTACTTAGTAAAATGAATTTAATAATCAATTATTTTTATAGGAACAAACACTATATATCATGGCAAAAACTAAAACAGCATACTTTTGTAACAATTGTGGTTTTGAGTCGACAAAATGGCTTGGAAAATGCACGTCTTGTGGCGAATGGAATACTTTTACGGAAGAGATAATTTCGACATCAAAAAAAACGAAAAATACAACATCTGGCACAACTTCTACGCGGGCAAAACCATTATCTATCAGTCAGATAGAATCGTCGGACGAGTTACGTTTTAGCAGCGGAATCAGCGAATTAAATCGTGTGCTTGGCGGAGGAATTGTACCAGGAGCAGTCGTATTAATTGGAGGTGAACCCGGAATTGGTAAATCGACTCTAGCACTGCAACTTGCGCTAAAACTGAAAAATAGTACAACTTTATACGTCTCTGGCGAAGAAAGCCGGAAACAGATAAAACTGCGTGCCCAACGTGTTGATGATGAGAATGATAACTGCCTAATTCTATGCGAAACTTCTGTAGAGAACATCTTGATTCAGATGCAAAATGCTACTCCAGATATTGTTGTAATTGATTCTATTCAAACACTTCATACAGAGCGTGTTGAATCTTCGCCAGGTAGTATTACTCAAATTCGAGAATCAACCAATTTATTATTACGTTATGCAAAAGAAAGCAACGTACCTGTTTTTCTCA
Organism: Bacteroidales bacterium; assembly: GCA_029934165.1. Lineage (GTDB taxonomy): Bacteria > Bacteroidota > Bacteroidia > Bacteroidales > JAOZMU01 > JAOZMU01. The sequence goes on along the minus strand of JAOZMU010000186.1, from coordinate 3,896 downwards.
TCGGGCATATTAATAAGGAAGGAAGCATCGCTGGTCCCAAAATTTTGGAACACATCGTCGATACTGTTTTGCAATTTGAAGGCGACCGAAATCATTTGTATCGAATTTTGCGAGCCACAAAAAACCGCTTTGGGTCAACATCTGAGCTTGGTATTTTTGAAATGCGCTCAGATGGACTACGCGAAGTATCGAATCCATCGGAGCTATTGCTTGCAAACCGCGCAGAAACACTTAGCGGAGTTAGTATTTCTGCGAGCATAGAAGGTGTGCGCCCTTTTATGATTGAGGTTCAGGCACTTGTAAGCTCTGCTGCTTATGGCACACCACAACGCTCCTCGACAGGTTTTGATTTGCGGAGACTAAATATGCTACTTGCTGTGTTGGAAAAACGCGCAGGATTTAGGCTTGGAGCTAAAGATGTGTTTCTCAATATTGCCGGCGGAATCCGTGTCGATGACCCAGCAACAGACCTATCTATCATCTGTTCAGTGCTTTCATCAGACCAAGATATTGAAATTTCGTCCGAAGTTTGTTTTGCCGGCGAAGTTGGGCTGTCGGGGGAAATACGCCCAGTTAGTCGCGTAGAACAACGTATTCGCGAAGCAGAAAAACTTGGCTTTACGCAAATTTACATCTCCAAATACAATAAAAAAGGACTTAGCACAACAAAAGCAAAAATCAAAATTTCGTTTGTAGCAAAGGTAGAGGAAGTCTTTCAGGAATTGTTTGGATAAACGCTTATTTCTTAAAAATCGGTTTCGGAATCGTTATTTGCTTCATACAATCGACTGCATATAAATCTGTCATTCCTGCAATGTAATCCACAACAGGCTCTATATCAGATGTTTGTTTGTAAAAATCATTCATTTTCCACAAGTAACGCCCAAATGCTTTGTCGAGCTCAATTTTTCCGGCACGTTGGTAATTCTCAAAATCATAACCAAACATTGTAAATAAATTCAATAAATAATCATAAATAGTAATGATAATATTTTCTGCGTAAGGATTATATTCTTTTCGTCTTGGGTGAAAATAAATATTTTCGTAATTGAACTTGCGTAAAATAGTAAATAATTCAAAAAACTCATCAGACAGACAAATACAGTTTTTATTATACGTAGATTTTACAATATCGCTGGTAAAGGCATCAATAAACTCGCTATTTGTCGAACCTATTATTTTTTGAACCCTCGTAGGAATATCTTTTCGTGTGATGAACCCTGCCACAATTGCGTCCTCTATATCGCGACCAAGATATGCAATTTTATCCGAAAACCGAACAATACAACCTTCGTAAGTGGTTGGTTTACAGTCTCTATTCTTAATTTCTTCTAGTTTATTGGGTGTATTTTTTGGCGAAAGTCTCTGCTCGAATTTTTCGCCATTATGGCATAAAATACCATCTTTCACGGCATAGGTCAAATTTAAGCCTGTGCCGTTATTTGCCAGATGTTCAACAACTTTGTAGCTATTTACTTCATGAACAAACGCATTATTCCCACCTAATTTATGGTTCAAAATACGCTCGCCATCATGTCCAAAAGGAGCATGTCCTAAATCGTGTCCAATGCCAATTGCATAAGCCATTTCGTCATTTAGTTGCCAGCCTTTGATATTCAACCCTTTACAGATAGTTTTTGCTATTGTCGCAACGTGCATAACATGCTCAATGCGAGTACAAACATGGTCGTTTTGAGGCGCGAAAAACACCTGCGTCTTGTGTTTCAATCGTCTAAAAGGCATCGAATGAATAATTGCAGTTTGATCGCGAAAATACGCACCCCTAGCATCTTCAACTTTTTTGCGAGTACGTTTTACAAGAAATTCTGGTAAAATAACATTTTTCATAACTACTGATTTTTTTATTCTAGCCTAAACAATTTTTTGGGAGCAACAAGAAAGGAAAAAATTTAATTTCAAAGTCTATATCTTATTGAATATCAAACAAAAACATAGATTTATTATTTATCAATGCGTATTCTGGATTAAATCACATCGCAACAACCAAAGCCCAAATGCGTATAATCTCCTATGCCGGTATAAAAAAGAGTTTTATGTAATTCGACAGGAGCATTTAACGTAAACTCAATCAAATACCCGCGTACTTGAATAATGTTTAATGAATCTACAAACAAGTTATGGATGTCCGAACTCATAGAACCCTTTAACTCAACACTATACTTGTAGTCATCTAATTCTTTTTGGTTCATCTGTCCTGTAACTACACTGTGTTTTTGACGTAGTAAATTTATAAAAATATCGTAAAAACGTTCGCCACGCGGAAACATAAATTCTGAGTATGAAATTCCGGAGTAATCGCGATATTTTACGACTAACGGCGATATACACTTGTATTTCATTGTGTTAGAAAACAGAGGCTCTTTCAGCTCGACAACATTCACCACCCTAAGTCCTACAAAATTAGAAGGCATACGAATTGGTATTTCTTTATTAATAAATGAGTCAATAATCCAACTTTTCCATTTTGGAAATGGCAGAAAAGAAATCGTAAATTCGATTATTTCATTATCTATTTTGAAGGAATTATATGCGTGAATATAAGCAATATTAGTGAAATCTGAGAATGTAAAAAAAGAGTTATTTTTTGCTTGCTTGAACCAGTTGTTTTCCGAAAGCCAAGTGCGAAACAACGATTCTTCTCCCCATAAATTTCCTGCCAACCACTCGTACAATTGATTGTGATAGGTTAGTGGAAGTTGTTTTTGGTGTTCAAATTTCTGAACTCGTAACGAAACGCGAAAACGCATAGTAATTAATTTATTATAAATTAGTAATATTGCGGAATAATATTTTATGCTCATATTATTCCGCCAAATATTTATATTACTCGTAAACACATAGATAGGAAGTTTCTGTTTCAAGCTTGACTTTGAATTTTTTATTGGCTTCTACAATAAAAGTTTCAAATGGCTTATATAGCTTCCACTCAGCACTTTCCGGAAGCTGAACTAGCATTTGTCCGCTTGTAACAGTCATATATTCTTTTGTCGAGGTTCCAAACTCATATTCGCCTTTTGCCATTGCGCCGATTGTTGCAGCACCTTTTTCAGACTGAAAGGCAATTGACTTAACATTTCCATCAAAATACTCGTTGGTTTTAAACATTTTAGCAGGTTTTAATTTTACAATTTATTTTTAATTATCGTTTCCAAATATAACGTATAAAAATGACTTACGAGCGTTTTTTGCCACGCTTTTTTGTGCATCTTTTTCCAAGTCTTGATTTCTTCGATTGTTTATCATAAATTTGCTATAAATATCGGAAAACATAGAAAACAAACAGCACTAGGTGCATAAAAAATCGCAAATGACTATATCTCAGATTCTTATACTGTTAATTATTGGCTTGGCTGCGGGTTTTGCAAGTGGCATTTTTGGCGTTGGAGGCGGAATTGTTATCGTTCCGGCTTTGATTTTTATTTTGGGTTTCTCGCAACACCAAGCTCAGGGGATTAGTTTGGGTATTCTTACCTTGCCTGTGGTGGCTATATCTGCTTACAATTATTATAAAAACGGATATATTGATGTAAAAACAACCCTAATAATTGTTGCAGCCTTTGTCGTAGGTGGTTATTTTGGCTCAATTTTAGCGGTGCAAATACCTGCAAAATTTCTGCGTAAGATATTTGCCATTTTTATGATTCTTGTCGGGTTTAAACTCTTACTTTCTAAGTAAGTACTTCCGGCTAAGTAGCCACAATTACGTTTTTTGAGTATTTTAAGGCAATATAATTCCGCCGTTGATTATTGTTTTTATTTCTGAAGCTCTATTTCGTACACAAGGTTTGTTCATAAAAAAAATATTTTTTCGGGCGGCTTTTCGGGCTTTTCGCTTGTAGTTGCCTTGTGGCTTGCGTTTTTGGCAATGTCGGTGC
>JAOZMU010000185.1 GCA_029934165.1 Bacteroidales bacterium | reverse complement strand
GTGAATTAACAACTTAGGTTAATAAAAAGCGTAAGAATTTTTGTAAGAGTACTTAAATATATTTTTATGAACAGGCATTTATCAGATAAATAATGTCAAAGACGTATTAAAGATTAGCTATTACTGTTTGTCGTCCGCTAACCATCTGGTCGATAGCAACTTTGACTTCAGTACCAAGTGGCAGGAAAATATCTACGCGCGAGCCAAATTTGATAAAACCAAATTCATCGCCTTGCCCAACTTTTTGTCCAACCTTGGCGTATGAAACTACGCGCCTCGCGACAGCTCCAGCTATTTGCCGGAAAAGAATTTCTTTTCCATCTTCGCGACACACAACAACTGTTGAGCGTTCGTTATCTGTGGACGATTTCGGATGCCAAGCAACAAGATGCAATCCGTGGTGATACTTGGAAAATTTTACTTCGCCAGCAATAGGATGCCAATTTATGTGTACATTCAGAGGCGACATAAATATCGAAACTTGAATTCGTCTGGTGTTAAAATATTCATTTTCCTCAACCTCTTCAATAGCAACCACTTTGCCATCTGCTGGAGCAAGAATAGCTTTGCTTTTCTTGTTAATTTTACGATTTGGCGACCTGAAAAAACTAATGATAAACAGCCAAAGCCCAAATAAAATACTTCCGGCAATTATCGAAATAATTGGATAATTTGGGGTTAAATACCAGATAGTTAATGTTATTGCTGTTAGCAATATCAGCATAAATGAAATAGTTACGTAGCCCTCCTTGTGAATTGTCATTGCCGTATCTTTCTATTATTATTAAGTATTTCTTTGTGTTCCAATTAAATTCCGATTAGTTTACAACAAACTCATTCCAAAGCTCTATGTACGCATAAACAATTGGCGCAGAGAGCAATAGACTATCAAAGCGGTCTAACATACCTCCGTGTCCTGGCAAAATATTACCCGAATCTTTAATGTTTATGCTTCGCTTGAAAAGCGATTCTGTCAAATCGCCATAAGTACCCATAACAACAGCAATTATACTGATAGTTAGCCACTGAACAATGTCAATTATGTCATAATATTGTGAAATTCCGAAGGCAACAGCCATTGCAAACAATGCTCCTCCGATGCTCCCTTCCCATGATTTTTTTGGCGAAATGCGTTTGAAAAGTTTACGCTTGCCCAACATACTGCCAGAAAAATATGCTCCTGTATCGCTTGCCCAAATCATAAAAATAAAACCAAGAAGTATCTCTGGACGAAACTCGCCAGTTGCCATTGGTGGATGTACAACGTAATTCAACAAAGAAAATGGCATGGCTACATATAAAACGCCAAGTACAGTATAAGCAATATTAGCAAAAGGACGCTCTTTTTTTCTATATAACTCAGCAACAGGTAGTAAAGCAATCAAAGGTATGATTACAATCATTAATTTGCTCGAAACTCTATTTGTGGCGATAAGAAAGTTGGCAACAAACAAGAAAACTCCAATTGCAAGCCCTAAAATAGGCTGCGATTGAATATTGTCTTTTTTTGTCAAGTTGTAGAACTCCCACATACCCAGAACGATAATCAGCAGGTATAGACAAAAAAAGGACAGTTCGCTAAATGTTGTTCCAAATACTATTGCCAGTCCGAAAAAAAGACCAGTAATGCTTCTTTTAAGTAAATTGCTCAAAACTTTTTCTTATTTGTTAGAGTTCAAATTAAGCACAGATTACTGTCTATTAGGAAATGTATTGTGCAGATACTCAGGTCGATAACAACTACAAAAGTGTCGATAATCTTTACGACTTACTTATCATTGTCTTGTCCTAATATCCCAAAAATGTCTTCGTCTATCTCGTTATAATTTTTTATTAATTCTAACGCTTTATCTGCATTGTCCATCTCGACGAAAATTTCAATAATACCAAGTAAAAATGACGAATCTTTCTTCTTAACTATCACCGTTTCTATGTTATTTTCTTCGAGTAATCCTTGGCGCAATTCGGCAAGGTACATATTACTAAATGAGTCTATTTTTTTCCAAACTTTTAGTTCTCCTACGAGTTCGTTTGCTCGCTCAATATCAGCATGTTGGACAAATAGCTCAAAATCACTATCCAACGACTCAAATTCTTTTATTTTATTGACATACAATAGAATATCATTCTTCTCGAAAATATTTTCGTGCAGCTCAACTTGGTGGTATTTATCTAAAATCGTAATTTTTGTCCACCCATTTAGTGTAGAAATGATTTCTTTTGCCCTAATAGCTTTATCTTCAGGGGTGTATAACTGTATTTCTTCTATATGTTCGTCAGTATTTCTACATTTAATTATTATAGTTCTAATGTCATTTTTTGTGAGCAGATTTGTTAAAATTGCTGTCTGATTTCCTTTTTCATAAGACTCTACTTTTGTCCAACCTTCAATGTTTGAGAGTATTTTTTCAGCCTTTTCCTCATTTTCTTTATCAATGTATAACTCATAGTTTGTCAGCAAAGATGGAGACTCGCTTTTCGAAATTGTAATAGTCGGAATTCCGGCAGCCTCAACTATTTCCTTCAAATTATTTACTGGTTCGAGGGTATCGAAAGAGTTGATTTTTCGCAATCCGTTGAAGTCATCAAGCAGTTTGTTGCCACGGTCTGCGTTGTTTTCTTCTACGTACAATTCGTACTCACCTAGCATAAAAGCGGAGTCTCTTTTTGTTAGAATTACTGAATCAACGTTGTTGTTTTCAAGAATATCTTTACACAAAGCAGCTTGGTCAAGCCGTCTATACGAATTTATTTTAATCCAGTCTTTCATCGTTCTTATTTTTGTAGAGGTTAAAATTATTTTTAGTTTTTCCTATCTTGATTAGTCGTACAGGGTTTGTTCATAAAAAGTTTTAATTATTAAAATTCGCTATCCAATGGCAGTTTAATTCTATCCAAAAAAGCACGTAAGCACTCATACAAAAGTTTTTACTTATTTGCATGTCTGTAATTTGCTGATAGTTCGAGTTTTACAGAATTGCGTAAGCAACACTAATTAGGTCTTAGACCTTAAAACGCTTGCTACGAAGGTGTTTTGCGGCAGGGATTGTAGCGGTAGCTTGCCGAAGTGGCTTGGGATTTTTGGCGCGTTTTGGCGAGCGACCGATAGGAAGCTCCGTCAAAACGCTTTTGCCAAAAACGCAAGGCACAAGGCAACTACAAGCGGAAAGCCCTTAGTCCGCCCTAAAAATATTGATAGTCATTAAGTTATTGTTTTTACGCGTAAAAATACGCATAACGCTTTTTCAATGTACGTTGATTTTTATGAACAAACTCTGATTAGTTGTTAAGTTTAGTAAAATTTTATTTTTTGCATTGTTCATGCCTTGTCATTTGGTTCGATATTGCGTTCTCCTTTCCGTTTACCAAAGATGTCTTCTAGGTCTTCGCTGAAAATAACTTCTCGCTCCAAAAGCAGTTCCGATAGCCGAACTAATCCGTTGACGTTTTCTTTCAAAATATCAATAGCTCGTTGATATTGCACATCAATTAGGTTTCTTACCTCATGGTCAATAACTTCGGCGGTTTTTTCAGAGTAAGGTTTATTAAAGTTATATTCTCCTTGTCCCGATGAATCGAAAAAGCTAACATTTCCAATTTTATCACTCATTCCAAAATACGCAACCATTGCAAGTGCCTGTTTAGTAACTTTTTCGAGGTCATTTAAAGCACCTGTCGATATTTTACTAAAGATAAGTTGCTCGGCAGCTCTTCCTCCAAGTGTCGAACACATCTCGTCCAACATTTGTTCGGCAGTCGTAATTTGCCGTTCTTCAGGCAAGTACCACGCTGCGCCCAACGCACGTCCACGTGGAATAATGGTAACTTTAATCAATGGATTTGCATGCTCCAGAAGCCAGCTAACTGTTGCGTGTCCAGCTTCATGGAAAGCAATAGTTCGTTTTTCGTCTTTAGATATTATTTTGTTTTTCTTTTCCAGACCACCAACTATTCTATCTACAGCATCAAGAAAATCTTGTTTTTGAATCTCCTTTTTTTCTTGCCGTGCAGCTATCAAAGCAGCTTCGTTACAGACATTTGCAATATCCGCTCCTGAAAAACCAGGGGTCTGTTTGGCAAGAAATTCTAAATCTAGTGCTTTTTCCATTTTTAAAGGTTGGGTATGAACCTTGAAAATATCGCGACGCTCGTTCAAATCTGGCAATTCGACATGAATTTGTCGGTCAAAACGACCGGCTCGCATCAATGCGCGGTCAAGAATATCGGCTCTATTTGTTGCCGCCAAAATAATTACGCCGCTATTTGTGTCGAAACCATCCATCTCCGTAAGAAGCTGATTCAGAGTGTTTTCACGCTCGTCATTGGAACCAAAGTTCGGGTTTCGTCCACGCGCTCGCCCGATAGCATCAATCTCATCAATAAAGATAATACATGGTGCTTTTTGCTTAGCCTGAGAGAATAAATCACGTACTCGTGATGCACCTACACCAACAAACATCTCTACAAAATCTGACCCTGACATAGAGAAAAATGGAACATGAGCCTCACCAGCTACAGCCTTGGCAAGCAACGTTTTACCTGTACCCGGGGGGCCTACGAGCAATGCTCCTTTGGGTATTTTTCCGCCCAAATTTGTGTATTTAGTAGGATTTTTAAGGAAATCGACAATCTCCATAACTTCAACCTTTGCTTCCTCAAGTCCTGCAACATTCGAAAAGTTTGTTTTAACTTCGGATTCTTCGCTATCAAAAATTTTCGCTTTCGATTTACCAATATTAAATATGCCTCCAGAACCGCCGCCACCGCCGCCAACGCCACTCATACGTCGGAAAATAAAGAGCCACACAGCAACCAAAATAACTATCGGAAGCAGCCAGCTCAAAACATCGCCGAGAATATCTTTTCTACGATCGTAACTTACCATTATTTTATCTTCGGGCTTAAATTTGCTTTGAATCTCGCGTAAATTATCTTCAAAAGTTTCTAATGTACCGATTGTGAAGAAAAAATGCGGACCTATTTTAGGAACATTCTCCTTACCACCAAGTAGTTGGTAGTATTTATCGTTTTGCAATTTGTCGGCTTTGATAAAAACCTCAACACGTTCATCATTTACAACGATAATTTTCTTAACATCGTGAGAAACAAGCATTATTCGCTCAAATTCGCCCCAAGAAACTTCTTTCGGGTCGCCACCCATATTCAGAAATTGAATCCCGAAAAATGCAAGTGCAATTAAACCATAAACCCAATAAACATTAAATTTTGGACGGGTTTTATTATCCTTATCTGGTTGGTTGTTACCAGATTGCTTGTTGTTATTGTTGTTGTCAGCCATTTTTGATTTCTTACTATTTTTTTAAAGCTAAAGTATTAAACTAATGATTATCAGCCCAATATTACTCTTCATTACCATAAGTAGTGATTTCTCCATCTGCCCACAAATCTTCCAAATTGTAAAATTCCCGAGATTCTTTCTGGAAAATATGGACGACAACATCCACATAATCAAGCAATACCCACTGCGAATTATCCATACCCTCGTATCGATGTACTCGCTCAGAAAGCCTTTCTTTGACAATCTCACGTACCGAATTTGCTATTGCATCAACCTGCGTGTTAGACTCTGCATCGCAAACGACAAAGTGCTGACATACAGAATTTTGCAACTTCGCAAAATCAATATCTACGATGTCATTCCCTTTCTTTTCTCTTATCCCCGCAATTATTGCTTCGACCAAATTACTGGTATTTTTCGTTCTTTTATTATCCATTTTCTATAATTAAAAATTGATGCAAATGTAGTGAATTTTTACATATTTCTTTGAAAACTTTGTTTCTTTTGCAAGTCAAAACATATATTTTTTTTGCTTCGCATAAGTTTTCAATATATTTGTAGCCAATAAACCTAAAATTAAAACATTTTCGATTTTAGAAGCACAAAATTAATCTTTACAATTAATTGATTATCAGCAAGAACCATAAGTTTGCCAAATATTTGTCGATGCCAATTTAATATCAGACCATATTATAATTAAAGTGTCCCACACAATTTCCATGTGGGCATGACTTTTGAGCATAAATTTTTGTTAAATTAATCAAAAAAAGTTTACCATGAAACAAATTTCAATTTTATCATTTGCCTTAATCTTTGCAATTGCACTGTTTTCTAGCTGCCAAACCGAAGATGCTGGCGGAGAACAAACCGATGCCAGAGACAACATCGACAAATCTTGGAACGTAGCCGAAGATACTCACAGTACAACTTACGGCACGTCTAATTACGATGTTGACATAACAAAAAACCCATCAGTAGAAAACGAAATATTCATAAATAATTTTTTCTCTATGGGTACTGACCTGAAAGTAACCGCAACTTACGATGATGCAACAAGAATAATACTCATTTCGGAGCAAACCGTAGATGACAATATAATACAAGGTCAAGGAACAGTTGCTTCAGCCTACAACTCAATTGATTTTGAGTACACTGTGGACGATGGCGCAGAAATTTTTAACGTAACCGCAAGCTACAATGAATCTGGTGTAACTGCAACAACAAACACCAAAATTGTCCAGTAAACCAAAACAAATTGACACTACTGTCGGTGTAGCTTCATGCCAAGACCTATGGTAACGATAAATATATTCGTAAAAATCAAATTGCATAAAAAACACCCAATAACAATCAATTTTTTTTGGGCGGCTCGTGGGCTTTCCGCTTGTAGTTGCCTTGTGGCTTGCGGTTTCGGAAGCGGGTTTTGAGGAGCTTCTTTCAGTCGCTCTCAAAAACCCGTCCGAAAACACGCA
>JAOZMU010000184.1 GCA_029934165.1 Bacteroidales bacterium | reverse complement strand
GTTTTATTGTTTCATAATTAATTAATTTATATTTTTTTGTCCAAAGTCTAATAAGCATATATTATTATTTATTAAAAATTTATTGTATTGATATTCAGATTAATAATGGCAATAATAGTGTCGATTATCATTACACATCTGTTTAATAAAAAATTATCTTAAAGCAACTTGAATAAAAAATAATATCTTTGTTAAACTTTTCATAAGAAACTATCCAAACGGAACTTTTTGGGTGTTTAGTTGGTTTTGGAGAAGTTTGTTATATTTTCGTGAGTACTTTTACTTATTTGTGAGCAATTACAAAAATTATCAAATGAACATAAAGAAGAAATATTTTAGATTACTCGTTTACATTTCAGTGTTTGTTATCATTGGTGCAATATATTGGGTCTCAAAACTTTCCCAAGCAATTAAAGATGAAACGCAGAATATAATTGAGATAGATACAATTCGTATCGGAGTAACTACTTGGGCTGGTTATCTTGGGGGTCAGTATTTCAATGAAGGTTTTGACGCAGACACAATAAAATCGCGGTTTTACAAGGAGTATGGCTTTTGTGTTGAATTTGTTTTAGATGATAACTTCGAAACACTGCAAGAAAAGTGGATAAATGATGAAATACATTTACTTTGGACTACTGTTGATGCCTTTCCAGTTCAGCTGAGTATTGATTCTTTATATTGGAAATATAAACCCAAAGTGATTTTTCAATCCGATTGGTCGCGTGGTGGCGATGTTATTGTCGCCACAAAAGACATAAAAAGCATACCCGATTTGATAGGAAAACATGTTGCATTTACTGCCAACTCATCAAGTCAAACTTTGCTAATGTGGGCACTTAATGCTGCATCTATTAGTTATTCAATGGTTAATTTGTGGTCAATGCAAGATAAATTTGGACCAACAAAAGGATTTATTGCAGGCTATTTTAGTGCAGCTGCTGTTTGGAGTCCCGAAGATGAAATGTGCCTTAACGAAGTCGAGGGTTCTCGTGTGCTTCTAAGTACACGCTATGCGAGCAATGTTGTCGCAGATGTGTTTTTTGCAAAAAAAGAGTACATCCGCAAAAATAAAGAGATTTTAGCAAAATTAATCACGGGCTGGTTTATAGGAGTTTCTGAGATTCTTCAAAAAAAAGAACATGAAAAAAAAGCACTAAAAATTTTACATACAGGATTTAATAAATTTCAACGGTATGAATTTACTGAATCAAAATTGCAAGGTTTTCGAACAGATTCACGAATCAAGTTAGACACAACTATTATTAATAAATTAGCGAAATTAAAAGGCAAGGAATTTAACGAAGTATCGGAATTGAATGACGAACTATCAAAAATTCTTTCATATAAAGAGCTTGAAAAATATAATAAAGCAGGCATATCTAACAAGATATTAAGAAAATGGAGTCGTTGGAAAATAGATAAAAAACCATTTCAGATTATAAATTCTGTTGCAAATGATACTGTTAAGGAAAAACTAAAAACTATTAAGTATCAAGACTATTTTCATAAAGATTCTTTGGTTAATGCAATTATTGACATTATTGGCGAATCTGATATGGCTAAAATAAACCGAAAAGTGCTATTCCGAAGTTCCGAATACGAGATAACTGAAAACCAATGTCAAGGTATGCTTGATAAAGTTCGGTTATGTACGTTGGGCGACAATGAAAATTTCTTTAATGTAAAAGGTAGCTATCAGGGGATTACTGGCGGAAAAATTTTCTCCATGATGCGTAACTATTACATTGATAAATTAAAAACCTTTGAGATGCTTGGTGTACCTGTTTGTCCGGAATGGCGAGATGTGAGTACTTTTTTCCTTATTTCTAAGCAAAAATTACCAGGAATAGAACACAAAGGAGAGAGCGAAATGACTTTTATGTCGCCGACTAACGAAGACCTGAACACGCTTGCATTGTCGTCAGCAGAGGTTAGTGTTACGTTTAAATATGGTTCTGCCTACCTTTCGCCAAAAGCTAGGGCAACGATTGACATGATTGTCGAAGTTGCGCAAATATTCAAAAACTTGCGTATTAGGATTGATGGAAACACAGACTCATCCGAAGAGATAAATGACACAACTCTCTCTAAAAGAAGAGCTGAGTCTGTGCGAACATACTTTATGACAGAGCACGATTTTGACAAAAATCGTTTTGTAATTGTTGGTAAGTATGACAAAGATTCTGTTATGCCAAACGCTACAGAAGAAGGGCGAGCAAAAAACCGACGTACAGTATTCAAATTGTTGTCTCCGAGAAATTATGAAATTATTTCAGATATAATTAATGAGCCAATAATTACATACTATTTGCCAAATTTACACAACTATAAACTAGTAAAAATAGAATTGTTAGATACCAATAAAGAAGAAACAATTAGGAAAGTTTTAGTTCCTAAAAATTCTCACGAGCGTGGATTATATACAGTTAAATTCTCGCCTAAAAAAGATAAAATCCCTTATGGAGAGTATTTTTGTCGAATCATTGCAGGACTAGACACAATAAAATCAAGAGTTATTTATAGACCACAATCACATAAGGAGACCGAAATTATTTGGAGTACTATTTTTACGCCTGAAATTTTATACTATATCCCAGATACATTGAATCAGAAATATATAAAAGTTGAATTGTATGGCATAAAAAGAAATGCTGATAAAATGATAAAGGTTCTTGTAGATGAAAAATATCACGAACGTGGATTACATATTGTCAAATTCTCGCCCGAAAAAGACTCTATTCCGTATGGAGAATACGATTGTAAAATCATCACAGAAAAAGACACAATAAAATCAAGGCTTATTTATAAGCAAAAAAATAATCATAAATAACCTACTATGTTTTTAATACATTTAGTACGCCGTGAAATTGGTTCTTCGCTAAAATTTCTAATATTTATGGCATTAATCTCCGGGATTTCTAATGCCATGATTCTTGCAGTGATAAACTCTGCCGCAGAAAACGTAACTAATGAAGAGGCTAATACTCGTTTCTTTTTAATCTATATGGTTGCTATTGTGTTGTTTATACTTTCGCAAAAATATATTTTGAATAAAACAACGATGATTGTTGAAAATGTAATTGAAAAAATCCGTGTACGGACAGCGAACAAAATCCGACACACGAACCTCGAAACCATCGAAAGACTCGGCGGCACAGATATTTACAGCCGGCTCACAAAAGATGCCAACCAATTATCGTCCACAGCTCCAATTGTTGTTTCCTCGTTACAATCGTTTATTATGCTGTTTTTTAGCAGTATTTATGTTATAACAATCTCTACATCAGCATTTTTCATTATATTACTTGGTGCAGTAGGTGCAGCCTTGGCTTACGAAGTAAAACGAAAAGATGTGATGCGAGTTTTACAGAAAACACTAGACGTTGAGTTAGGATTTTTTCGTAAACTTGAACATATTATTATGGGGTTCAAGGAAATAAAGGTGAACCAGAAAAAAAACGATGATATTTTTGCCGACTACAAAAAAAGCGCACAGGAAGTAAAAAAACTAAAAATAAAAGTTACCGCTATTTTCAACTCCAACGCTGTATTTTCTCAAAGCATTTTCTACATTCTGATAGCAGTGATAGTTTTCATTATGCCACTTTTTGTTGAATCCTACTCGGATACGATAATGAAAATCACAGCATCTGTTCTCTTCATCATCGGTCCTATTGGTTCTATAGTTGGCTCTATCCCAACATATTCGATGGGTAACACCGCAGCAAACAATTTGCAAAAATTGGAAATTGATTTGGAAGAAAGTCTCAGCGAAGAAATGCTGGAAAATCTGAACGACAACGATTATGTTTACACCGATGAAATTATTACTGCTGATTTTAATAAAGAAATAAAACTAAGCAATATTGAATTCGAGTACAAAGACAATACAAAAAACACAGCTTACAAATTAGGTCCTATTAATTTAAGTGTCTATAAAGGAGAGATACTTTTTATTATGGGTGGAAACGGTAGTGGTAAATCGACTTTGCTTAAAATTTTAACAGGATTATATCCCAGTACCGGAGATATATACGTAGATGATAACAAGGTTATCAATACATATAACGATGATTTTCGCGAACTTTTTTCCTTAATATTTACTGATTTTCATCTATTCGATAAAATTTACGGTCTTGAAGTAATCGACAAAAAGCGTATTAATGAATTATTACGCCTACTCGAATTGGCAGAAAAAACACAGTATAAAAATGGCAAATTTAACAACCTTAGACTTTCAACAGGACAACGAAAACGTCTGGCTATGCTGATAGCGTTTCTTGAAGATAAAGACATTTTTGTTTTTGACGAGGTTGCCGCAGACCAAGACCCACAATTTCGCAAGTTTTTCTATGAGAGTATTTTACCAGAACTGCAAGCAGGCGGGAAAACAATTATTGCAGTTACACACGATGATCATTATCAACATATTGCAAATAGAATTGTAGTTATGCGCGAAGGGAAAATTGGCGAAATTATCGAACAAAAAAAGAAGAAATCCGATAAGTAAAATGAATTTAATAAAGTAAGCCATTAAAATTCCTAACTAAAACTAAATCAGGCGTAAGCAAAATTATTAATTATTAATTTTCCATTACTTACAAAAGTTCTTACGCTTTTTTATTAACCTAAGTTGTTAATTCACAGCTTAAACGTTTCATAAAAATAGGTCTTAGACCTTATAACATTTATACGAGTACTTATATCAAATTAAGTTAAATTATTTACTTTTCAGATTGCATAAAATTCTTATTTTCAAGAGACAACCAATTTTTAATTCTTAATTAGATATGTTGATCGAAAAATCTAAACATTACTAAAATGAAAAAAAACAAAGATAAAGATAAAAACTCAAAAGATATTCCGAAAAAAAATGATGATAACTACGTAGCTCTTTCATCAAAAAGTTTTAATGCTTGGTTTAAAAAATATTTCTTTCATTTTATGATTGCCTCACTCCTCCTAATACTGTTCATGGTATTTTTCTGGCAATCTATTTCTATTACGATTATGCCAGGAGAACGTGGTGTATTATTCAAGCGGTTTGGTGGTGGTACTCAATTAGAAATGTATTATCCCGAAGGGTTCCACATGATTTTACCATGGGATAAGATATACATATACAACACACGCTATCAGGAAGAGCGAGACACTGTCCATGTACTTAGTAAAGACGGGCTTATAATCAATGTTGACTATTCTGTTTTATACCGACCAAATTTGGAATACACAAACAATGGAAAGGTAGAATTATCACTACTGCACCAAGAAGTTGGACATGATTACGTAGGGCAAGTAATAATTCCGATGGCTCAGGCAAATATACGTGCTATAATTGGCACAAATACGCAAGAAGACTTGTATCGTGAAAAAAGTGATGAGATTCAATACTCTTTGTATGAAAAGATTCGCCTCGAAATATCGGATAAACATATTGAATTTAATAAGATT
Source organism: Bacteroidales bacterium (assembly GCA_029934165.1). Taxonomy (GTDB): domain Bacteria; phylum Bacteroidota; class Bacteroidia; order Bacteroidales; family JAOZMU01; genus JAOZMU01. The sequence goes on along the minus strand of JAOZMU010000184.1, from coordinate 1,368 downwards.
CTGATACGAAAAATTGAACTTCCTGTTAGTATAAAAGACGCAATTGAAAATAAGCTCGTACAAGAACAAAAGCAACTTGAGTTTGACTTTAGAATACAAGTTGCAGAAAAAGAAGCTGAACGCAAACGTATTGAAGCCAATGGTATTGAGCAATTTACCAAACTCTCTAAAATAGATATTATGAAATGGCGAGGATTAGAGGTTACCGAACAACTTGCAAAATCGCCTAATTCAAAAATTATTTTAATAGGAACAGATAACAAATTGCCAATTATTTTAAGTGCTGGAGACGACAATCCATCAGTAAATAACGGTGGTGATTAATACTAGTATTTTTTCTTTTTTTACAAAATTCATTTATTTTGAATTACCTTATAAACCCTTTAATAATAATTTTCCAAAAATTAAAAAATATGACTGACAAAGAAAAAAAAGAGTTGACTCAAGTCGAACGCTATCAGAAAGCTAGTAGAGCCGTTCGCAAACATACATTTATCTCTATGGGCATTGGGCTAGTTCCTCTCCCACTTGTAGACCTTGCCGCTGTTACTGGAGACCAACTACTTATGCTTGGTGAATTATCAAAACTTTATCAAGTGCGTTTCTACAAAAACCTTGGTAAATCCCTGATTAGTTCGCTCGTTTACGGTCTTGCAGCAAATAGTACGACTGGTATAATTGCTAGCATTTTTAAAATTGTACCTTACGTTGGAACTGTTCTTGGAATGACAACTATGTCTCTTTATTCGGGAGCTGCAACTCATGCAATTGGGCGTGTTTTTATTAGGCACTTTGAATCTGGCGGAACTTTCCTTGATTTTGACCCAGACTTGATTCGCTCCGACTTTGAGAAAGAATTCAAAGATGGCGAAAAAATTGTAGCCGATAAGCACAAAGACGATAAGGACAGCAAAGAAGAAAAGAAAGCGGAGAAGAAAGTAGAGAAGAAAGCAGAGAAAAAAACAGAGAAGAAAAAATAAATTCTTTGTTAGAACAAAGACTAAATTAGTCTGTATCATTTTTGCTATTTGCAGCTGTTTTTCAGTCGAATATTAAATATTTATCACAGGCACTTACGGAATCAAAACTCCGAAAAATAATTTCTGTATCATTGTATTGCAGATGTTGTTTTTGGAGTTTTGTTGTATAAATGCTAGGTTAATATTAGGCAAATCACAAATAATAATGTCTAAGTAATGGAAAATTAATAATTAATAATTTTGCTTACGCCTGATTTAGTTTTAGTTAGGAATTTTAATGGCTTACTTTATTAAATTCATTTTACTAATACAAGGTTTATTCATAAAAAAATATTTTTATGGGCGGCTTCGGGCTTTCCGCTTGTAGTTGCCTCGTGCCTTGCGTTTT
>JAOZMU010000183.1 GCA_029934165.1 Bacteroidales bacterium | reverse complement strand
AAAAATCGCAAGCCACTTCGCCAAGCTACCGCTACAATCCCTGCCGCAAAACGCCTTTGTAGCAAGCGGTTTGACAAAACAAACAAATTTTATGAACAAACCCTGCTTTTTAATATTGAGACAACAATTTACTATTTGACTGAAAATCAGCAAATAATGAGCCATGTTAATTTAACATTCGTTATAATAATAAAAAAAATAAATTTTTATATATGATTGAATTTAAGAGATATACACTAAAAAATGGATTGCGCGTTTTACTGCAAAAAGACAATACGACCCCATTTGTTTTTATAAATACATTGTATGATGTTGGCTCGCGCGACGAATCGCCAAACAAAACGGGATTTGCGCATCTATTTGAGCATCTGATGTTTGAAGGTTCAGTAAATATTCCAGATTTTGACAGACCGCTGCAAATTGTTGGAGGAGAGAATAATGCGTTTACAAACTCGGATTACACAAACTATTATACCTATGTTCCGACACAAAATATCGAAACCGCACTTTGGTTGGAATCCGACAGAATGCTTGGGTTAAATTTCTCGCAGGAGAAGTTAAATATCCAGAAAGACGTTGTGATAGAAGAGTATAAGCAGTCGTATCTGAATCAGCCGTACGGCGATGCGAAGCTAATTTTGAAACCGATGGCATACAAAATTCACCCGTATCGTTGGTCAACAATTGGCGCAACGATGGATCATATCAAAGATGCAACTTTAGACGATGTGAAAGAGTTTTTTTATAAATATTACGCTCCAAATAACGCAATTTTATCCATCGTTGGAAATATTGATTTTGATGCCACAATTCGATTAATTGAAAAATGGTATTCTGAAATAGAAATGCGAAATACACCTAAGCGTAAATTACCAAAAGAGCCAACGCAAAAAGACGCAAGAACACAAACAGTTACGCGGCAAGTTCCTTACGATGGTATTTATAAGGCGTATCACATGTATAATCGCGTGGACACAAAATTTCATGCTACCGACTTAATGTCAGATGTTTTATCTAACGGAAAATCAGCGCAGATGCACCAAAACCTTGTTCAGAAAAAGAAAATATTTAGTTCAATTGATGCCTATTTGCACGATTCTATCGACGAAGGCTTGTTTGTCGTCGAAGGCAAGTTGATGAATGGTATTGATATGGACAAAGCCGAGATGGCAATTCAAGAAGAGCTGGATTTGATTAAAAATGAGATAGTTGATGATTATACATTAAGCAAAGTAAAAAATAAAATCGAGTCAACTTTTGTGTTTTCACAAATCAGTCCACTCCAAATGGCACGTACTCTTGCTAGCTTTGAGTTGATAGGTGGAGCAGAAATGATAAATAGCGAGGTCGGTAAATATCTGACAGTCAGCGCATCTCAAATTCAAGATGTTGCGCAAGAGGTTTTTCGGAAAGAAAACTGTTCGACCTTATATTATTTGGCAGAGAAAAAATAAAGAATGGGTTTTTAATGAAAAAAGATGAAAAATGAGTATTCTAAATAGAAAAATACAACCGGATTTTGAACCAATACCGGGAATCGAATATATTGAGCCAAAGGTTTTAAAACTAGATAACGGAATCGAACTTTTTTCTGTTAATGCTGGAAATCTGGACATTTTGCGATTGGAATTAATTTTCAAGGGCGGGTCCTATGCGCAAAAAGAACCGCTAATTGCAAGCTCGACTGCTGTTATGTTGGCAGAGGGAACAAAAAAAATGAGTGCGCAAAAAATTGCCGAGAGCATTGATTTTTACGGTGCTTTTCCGACACTTGGCGCAAATAGACATAGTTCTAATGTAGGAGTTTATACTTTGAGTAAGTACTTGCCACAGACAATAGAAATTCTACAAGACATGGTTTTTCAGCCAACTTTTCCACAAGACGAGTTTGCAACGATGATGAATAAACGGATACAGGGCTTTCATGTTCAGCACGAACGCACTGGTTTTATTGCTCGTAGAGAGTTTTTTAAATTATTATTTTCGATAGCGCATCCGTATGGTAAAATTACGGAGCTAAAAGATTATAAAAATTTGAATACAGAGCAACTTTTTGATTTTCATAAGCGTTATTATAATTCAGATAATTGTAAAATCCTACTTGCCGGCAAATTTGATGATACTATTATTCAAAAAGTAAATCAAACTTTCGGACAAGAAAATTGGCGCGGAAAGTCTTTTTCGGAGGACAAAAAGTTTGAAATCCCAGAAAATAACGGCACTGAGCGTGTTTTTATAAAAAAGGAAAATGCTATGCAATCGACAATTTGCATTGGCAAAAAAATGATTAACAAAAAACATTCGGATTATATCGGAGTGAAAATTGTTGATACCATTTTGGGCGGTTTTTTTGGCTCGCGGCTTATGCAAAACTTGCGCGAAGACAAAGGATACACATATCATATTGATTCGATGATTGCATCTGCACGCGATTCAGGATATTTTCTTATCGAAACAGATGTTGCCAATGAAGTTTGCAAAGATGCTCTGGACGAAATATATAAAGAAATTCGGCGGATACGTCAAGAATTGGTAAGCGTTGAGGAATTGGAAGTTGTTAAAAATCAGATATTAAGCGAAATGCTTAAACTTTTTGATGGACCATTTGGTGCTATGCAAACTTTTTGGTCGATGAAAGAATATGATATGACATTCGAGTTTTTTGATAATTTTATTGAAGTAGTAAATAAAATAACTCCAACAGAAATACGCGATTATGCTAAGAAATATTTGCACGAAGATTCGATGACCCAAGTTGTTTCTGGCAATCCTGATGGATTTGATACCGACTAGGTATTTATTTGAGAGATAAATTGTAAAAACTGTGTAGCAAAAAATCAAAAATAAGTGAGTAGGAATAATTTTAAATATATACGTATTTTAGTTTATTGCCTTGTTTTGTTGACGATAAAAACTCGTGCGAATGCTCAAATTCCAGACAATCCGTTTCTGGATTCTGTGAGTGTAAATTTAAGCAATAGTCAGGTTTCTGTCGGTTGGTCGCAGACAAATCTTGATAACGTAGATGGTTATGTGGTTAAGAGAAAAATTTTCGATTTTCCGGGAATTATTTCCGGGACATTTAATACTGTGGCAATTTTAAACACTTCTACACCAATGTTTTACGAGGATAATTCTACGATTTTTGGCGTTGCAAATCCTAGCTTACGTAGCGAATCATATCGTGTTGTTTCGTACAAAATTGTTGAAAACGACACCATTTACAGCAATCAGATGAGCGAGCAACATTCCACAATTTTGCTTGCTCAACCTGTTTGGGATTATTGCACTTTGCAAAACAGTTTGCAGTGGACGGCGTACGATGGTTGGGGCAGCGATATTGCTATGTATCAAGTCTTTTATTACACCAATGCTAATCCGATACCACTAATTGCAGGAACAGTTACATTTGCAGAAAATGCTTTTAATCACGTAGTTCCGTCTGCCGGACAAAAGTACTATTATTTTGTTGTCGCAAAAGATAACTCTGGTCAGAAATCTTCGACCTCAAATTTGGTTTCCATTGAAACTCAGGAAGTTGCCAGTCCAGATTATATAAACGCAGATTTTGGTACTGTTTTGAATGAAACCACCTGCCAGCTACAATTTTCTGCGGCAGGTAATCTGGAATATGTGGAGTTTAAATTATTAAAATCCGATAGCTATCTATTTGGTTTTGATACCATTGCAACCATAACACCAGAAGACGATTTTTTTATTGTCGATGAGCAATTTGATGTTGCAAGTCTGGTCTATTTTTATCGCTTGTTGGCGTTGAACGAATGCGGGCAAATTATTGATAGCTCGAATGTTGCGCATAATATTCGGTTATCTGTCGAGCTTAGTCCCGAGAATTTTGGGCATAATATTTTACACTGGAATAATTATAAAAATTGGCGTGGCGGAATTGAGCAGTTTGAGATTTTCCGGAGCGTTGACGAAGGCGAATTTGCATCTATTGAGGTTGTTACGGATAATAATTTGCAATATACAGATAATGTTGCAGGTTTTGTTGGGCAATACATTAACAATGAATTAGTTAAAGGCAATTTTTGTTACTACATAGAAGCCGTCGAAACCGATGAAAACCCTTACGGAGTTTCAGGAAAAAGCCGTTCCAATGTAGTTTGTGCATTGCAAGATGCAAAATTTGCAATTCCAAATGCCTTTAATCCATATAGTACCATCGAAAAAAACCAAATATTTAAGCCTTTGGTTACATTTGTTTCGGCTTATAATTTTGTTGTTTATAGCAAATGGGGAAATGTAATTTTTAATACTGATAACCCTCAAATTGGTTGGGACGGAAAAGCAGGCGATGGAAATGTCGTTGCCGAAGGTGTGTATTTATACCAACTCAATTTTGTCAATTCTCATGGCAAGTCAATAAATAAAAGCGGTCATGTTAGTGTTTTATACCATTGATTTGATAAACTAATATTATAATAATAATTTACTATGGATAAGCCATTTACTACAACAGAGATTTACGACGTAATGAAAGCCTACAAGAACCTTCTTTCTGTGTGCAAGTTTCGTAATTATACGGAGCGAAAAATGGTCGAATTTGCATTCTCGCTTGCATTTACTGCGCATGAATACCAGCGACGTAAATCTGGCGAGCCGTATATTCATCACCCGATAGAGGTTGCGCAAATTGTTGCCCAAGAGATGAGCCTTGATGCTAATGCGGTGGTATGCGCTTTGCTTCACGATGTTGTAGAAGACACAGAATACACTTTAGAGCAAATGGTTTCAGTGTTCGGACACGAAAAGGCTTCTATTCTCGATGGGCTTACCAAAATTGAGGACATTTATAACTCGAAAGATGAATTGCAGGTGATAAATTTCAAGAAGATGCTTATCACAATCCCAAAAAATATTAATGTTGTTTTAATAAAAATAGCCGATAGATTACACAATATGCGAACCATGGAAAATATGGCAGAGCATAAACGACGAAAAAAATCAAGTGAAACACTACATGTTTATTCTCCATTGGCACATAGACTTGGTTATTATCTGATAAAAAAGGAGTTGGAAGACTTGGCGTTTAAATATCTTCACCCGCAAAAATACGAAGAAACAGTGAACAGCATTGCAAAAAAAGCAAGTTCGCGCGAAAAACTAATGATAACATTTAAGAAAATTATCTCACAAAAATTAGAAGAGAATGACGTAAAATATACAATAATAAGCGAGCAAAACTCTGTTTATTCGATATTTAAAAAAATGCGCGATAAAAATATTCCGTTTAGCAAAATTTACAATTATTCATCAGCAAGGGTTGTATTTTGCCCAAATGGAGAAAGAAACGAGCGTAGCCAATGCAACTCGGTTTATTCTTTGATGACAGATGTTTTTTACCCTGTTCCGCAGCGTTTACGCGATTTTACGGTAACGCCAAAAAGCAACGGATTTGAAGCCATTTTACTTGATTTGATGGTAGATGGAAAGAAATTTGAATCTCAAATTTTAAGCACAAGAATGCAAGATGTTGCCAGCCGAGGTATTGGTGCGATGAAAAAATACAGTGAATTTTACGAAGAAAATAACAATATACAAAAGTGGATTGATAGTATTGATGAGCATTTATCCAACAAAGAAATGCCCGGTCATGAAATGATGGATGTTATTCAGTATAAGTTATTTGCATCTGAAATTTATGTTTTCACACCGAAAGGAAAGATTGTTAATTTGCCAAAAAATTCGTGCATCATCGACATGGCTTATGATATTCATTCCGACCTAGGATTTCATTGTTCGGGAGCATACGTGAACGGAAAATTGGTTTCGCGTTTTCATGTCTTGACAAACGGAGACCAAGCGAAAATCCTCACAGAAGAGAGCGTTCAGCCGGGCAAAAATTGGCTTTCGTACATCAAAACAGCGAGAGCAAAAACAAAGCTGAAGTTTTTTTTCCGCACCGAGCGAAAGTTAAGCATAGAATATGGTAAAAAACTATTCGAGAAAATAACCAAAAATATTGATATAGAGATTATTCAACAAAAGTTCGACCATTTTAAAAATGCAATACGTTGTAAAACAAAAGACGATGTATTTTTAAATATTGGACGAGAAGTAATAAAACAAGAAGATATTTTACGTATTTTCCGACCTAAATTTGTGGATAAAATTACTAATATTTTTAAGCGTAAAACCGAAGACGAAGAAAAAATAAAACCAGAAGACGAAGGATTCGAAATTCAGAAAATTGTTCCAAAAGACCCATATTATATTGGACATAAGTTATTTAAGCGTAATTATGTTTTAGCAAAATGTTGCCATCCAATTTCTGGTCAAGACGCAATAGCATATCAATCGTCAGAAGGTAAAGTCCTCATTCATACTGCCGTATGTAGTTTTGCCATAATGCTGGGAGCCAGTCAGAGTCGTAAAGTTGCAAAAGTAACTTGGATTCCGCAAGAATTTGAAAATCACTTGATAACCATTGAGTTGCGCGGAATTGATAGAAAAAAAATGGTCATTGATATTGCTCATGTAATTTCAATGGATTTGAATATTAATATGCAAGGCTTAGAGATTTTTAGCACAGAGGGAATTTTCAAAGGAACGATAAATCTCTATGTTAGAGACGACAAAGATTTAGATACGCTTATTACACTGCTACGTAAAATTGAGGGAATGAAATCTGTTATCCGTGTTTCTTCTCAGTCGTCTGAGTATTTCACCGATGAAGTATAATACCAAATTGTTTTCAAGTACAGCAATTGCAAACTTTATAATTATCAGATTAAGGTCTAAGACCTATTTAATGTTACTTACGCATTTCTGCAAAGTTCACTTAATCAGCGAAATATGAACAAGTAAATAT
>JAOZMU010000182.1 GCA_029934165.1 Bacteroidales bacterium | reverse complement strand
AAAAAGAACGCTAGCAGAAAAAAAAGCTGCGAAAAAAGGAGAAGAAAAAGGCAGAGAGCTAAGGGAAATCGAAATTGCCAAGGAAATGATATATGACAATGAACCTATTGAAAAAATCATAAAATATACAAAACTTGAAAAAATTGCGATTGAAAAAATTCGTAATGAATTGAAAGTCAAGTCAAGTAAATAAAGAAGGTAATCCAGCAGTCTGCCGATAGTAAAATAACTGTTACCCAAGCTCACACTACTGCCAGAAAATTGTTTCGAACAAAGTGAACTTTATTTTTATGAAAACAAAGTTTTAGGCATGGAAAATGTTGTTTGTTAAAGATTTGAATCAATATTAATACACATGAGAAATCTAGTGCTTTTATTACTTTTAATAGTCTTATCTTTAGGGTCTTATGCACAAAAAAGCCGAATTAAATTCAATAAAATTTCGCTGGCAGAAGGACTCTCACAAAGTACAGTAACCTCTATTGTTCAGGACAATAAAGGTTTTATGTGGTTTGGTACGCTTGATGGTCTTAATAAGTATGACGGCTATGTTATTACCAGTTATCGCTACGTGCAAAACGACCCAACGTCAATTCCCGACAATGCAATAAGTACTATTTTGATTGATTCAAAACAAAATATGTGGGTTGGGACATTGAGTGGCGGCTTATCAAGATACGATAAAATTCACGATAAATTTGTCAATTTTAAACATATTGCTATAGATTCTAAAAGTCTATCAAACAACAATATAAGAGCAATTTTTGAGGACAGTAAAGGAACAATCTGGTTAGGAACGGCAGGTGGCTTGGTTGAGATGAAAACCGAAAACGGCAAACCTGTTTTTGTAAGTTACGAGCAACCTCACATAAGTAAATCTGATGTTAATAAATTGAGAATAAACCAGATAGTTGAAGATGAGCTTGGAAATCTTTGGCTTGCAACCGAAAACGGATTGAGTAAATTCAACATAAACACTAAGAAATTTTCGTACTTTAAGCATAAAATAGCAAAATCTAATAGCCTGAGTAATAATAGTGTAAATACTGTTTTGATTGATGATAGTTCAAATATTTGGGCAGGAACAGATTACGGTCTTAATAAAATGAATAGAGACGGAACTTTTTCTGTTTATCTGCCCGATGCCGAAAACCAGTATTCTATTAGTGATTTTAGCATAACTACAATTTTGAGCGATGATGGTATTTTATGGATAGGCACAGAAAATGGCGGGCTAAACAAATTTTATAAATCCGAGGTGCGTTTCGAAAGTTATTTGTACGACCCTGCCGACTCAAAGAGCCTGAGTGTTAATCATGTAAAATCTCTTTTTAAGGACAAAGCCAACATTCTTTGGGTCGGGACATCGTTAGGTGGTATCTGCAAATGGAATAGAGCAGCTGAGTATTTGGATATTTTTCGCCACAATCCATACGAAGAATTTAGCCTAAGCTCAAATCAAGTGCGGTCGATATTTCAGGACAAAGATAGTGTTATTTGGATAGGTACTGTCGATGGCGGATTAAATCGGTGGGAAACAAAGCACAATAAATTTACGCATTTTAAACATGACGTGCTAAATTACGCAACAATTTCTAATGACCATATTCGCGCTATTTACGAAGACGCGAAGAGTAATTTTTGGGTTGGAACAGACGGCGGCGGACTGAATCTTTTTGATAGAACGACAAAAAAAGCGAGACATTTTCGTTACGATGAATTTAACCCGAAATCAATAAGTAGCGACCGTGTTTGGAGTATTTATGAAGATAAAAATCAAAATCTATGGATAGGGACATACGGTGGCGGGCTAAACCGTTTTGATGTCGAAAAAAATAGTTTTGAGGCTTTTATACACGATTCGACAGACTCTAACAGCATAAGCGACAATAGAATAACAACTATTTTTGAAGACAGCCATGGGCATCTTTGGATTGGTACGTATGGCGGTGGATTGAATTTATTTGATGTCGAAGCGGGTAAATTTAAGCATTATAGATACGATAAAAACAACTCCAATAGTATCGGAAGCGACAGAGTTTACTCAATTTACGAAGATAGCGATGGTACAATTTGGGTAGGCACAAAAGGCAGTTTATGCCGGTTTATGCCGGATACCGATAATTTTGTTCAGTACGATGAAGCAAAAGGATTTCCTAACGATGTGATTATGGGAATTTTAGAGGACGAGGAGAAAAACCTTTGGATAAGCACAAATCAGGGTGTGGCAAAGTTCAGTACCATTGCCGATTCTGTCGTCAGAAATTACGATGTGCGCGATGGTTTGCAGAGTAATGAATTTTTGGTTGGGGCGTATTGCAAATCATTCGATGGCGAAATGTTTTTTGGTGGTATCAACGGTTTTAATGCCTTTTTTTCCGAAAATATCAAACCAAATCCGCATATTCCTGCAATTGTAATTACTGGTTTTCAGTTGTTTAATCGAGAATTTATGCTTGATACAGTTATCTGCGAGAAGAGATTAATAAAACTTGATCACAATAAAAACTTCATTTCCTTCAATTTTGTTGCTCTAGATTATATCTTCCCAGAAAAAAACCAATATGCTTATAGATTAGTGGGTTACGAAAAAAATTGGAATTTCGTTAAGAATCGACGCTTTGCAATTTACACCGACCTGCCGCCAAACAAATACGTCTTTAAAGTTATTGGCTCTAATAACGATGAAAAGTGGAATGAGATTGGAACAGATTTGGTGATAATTATTGAGCCTGCTTTTTGGCAAACAGCTTGGTTTAAAGTTATTTCTGGTTTAATTATTGCTCTTTCTATATTCGTATATTTTCGTATGAGAATAATACGTGTTAAAAAGCAAAACGAAAGACTTGAGTATCTGGTCAAAGTACGAACTACCGAAATTAGGCAAAAAAACGTAGTTCTAAGAAAACAAAAAGACGATATTGAGGAAAAAAATATTGAGTTAGAGCAGCAAAAAGAGGAAATTGAAACACAACGAGATGAAATTGAAACACAGCGAGATGAAATTACTGGACAGCGCGACCATATTTCTGACCAAAAAAAAGAAATAACAGACAGTATCGTCTATGCCAGGCGAATACAAAAAGCTACACTTCCATCGCGCGATTATATTTCGACACTTTCGGCAGACCACTTTGTGCTGTTCAAGCCAAAAGATATTGTAAGTGGCGATTTCTTTTGGGCTGGCGAAAAAGACGGAAAACTTATTTTTGTAGCTGCCGATTGTACTGGACATGGAGTACCAGGAGCATTTATGAGTATGTTTGGAGTAAGTTTTTTGAACAAAATAGTGAACGAAAAAGGAATTACAGACCCAGCAAAAATCCTGAATAGCCTTCGCGATAATATCATAAAATCGCTGCATCAAACTGGTTCCGAGGGAGAAGCACGCGACGGTATGGATATTTCGCTTTGCGTTTTAGACCGCAACCGGAGTAAATTATTTTTTGCAGGAGCAAACAATCCATTATATTTTGTTCGCAACGGCGAAGCCACTATTATCAAGGGAGATAAAATGCCTATTGCAATTTATGATGTCATGGATTCGTTCACAACAAAGGAAATTGAAATACAACAGAACGATGTTTTTTATATTTTTTCGGACGGATATGCTGACCAATTTGGCGGTCCAAGAGGAAAAAAATTCAAATATAAGCCTTTCAGAAAATTGCTCGAAGATATTTCCGGAATGCCACTAAACGAGCAATATGATATTCTGAAATCGACCTTGAAATCATGGAAAGGCAACCTTGACCAAGTCGATGATATTGTTGTTTTTGGCGTAAGAATTTAGGATACTGAAAAAAATCGAAGAAACCCTTGCCGTTTGCGGTTTGGGTTTCTTTTTTTATAAATTATGCCGTTACTGACGACATAAATAGATACAGAAAATTTCGATTTTGTTAAGATGTTTAATTTGAGAGCATTGTAGCCAATAGTTGTAATGAATATTTTATGAATAGAAAGGAAAAAAAAATTCTTGTAACAGGCGGAACAGGCATGTTGGGGTCATATCTGCTTGTAGAACTGACAAATAGCAAGCAGAATGTGCGGGCTACATATCGGTCTGAAGAAAAAAAAGCAATTACAAGAAAAATTTTTGAGCAATACTCCGACCAACCAGAGCAAAATTTCGCAAAGATAGAGTGGCAAAAAGCCAATTTGATGTGCCTATTCGATGTTGAACGAGTTTTCAAAAATGTTGATGTTGTGTATCACGCGGCGGCACAGATTTCGTTTGACCCAAAACTAAAAGGGCAACTCATAAAAAACAACATGGAAACAACTGCAAACGTTGTCAATGCCGCTCTTACCGCAGGAAACGTCCGTTTTTGTCATGTCAGTTCAATTGCAGCACTCGGAAATCCGAATGCCGAAAATATCATTTCCGAAGAAGAAAAAACGCCAAGCAAAAACAAATCCGGCTATTCGGTGAGTAAATTTTATGCCGAGTTAGAAGTTTGGCGCGGAATAGCCGAAGGTCTTAATGCCGTGATTATCAACCCATCAGTCATCATTGGTGTTGGCGATTGGCAAAACGGCTCACCTTCGTTTTTTAGCGCAGTTGCACGTGGCATGAAATACTACACCGACGGCTCAACGGGCTTTGTCGATGTTCGCGATGTTGTAAAACTTATGGTTAAACTCACCAAAAGCGAAATCATCGGAGAACGGTTCATAATAAATGCCGAAAATGTTGATTATCAGCACTTTTTCTCCAAAATTGCCGTTGCATTGAATGTCCCGCCACCAACAAAAAAAGCAAGCACGTTAATCCTCAATTTTGCTTGGCGAGCTGAGTGGGTGCGAGCCAAAATCATGCAACAACCGCCACGTATAACACGCGAAACCTCTCGTTCGGCAGCAGGCAAATCTTATTACTCGAATAGTAAAATTACGAAACTATTTGAGTTTAAATTTATTCCAATCAGTCAATCAATACGCGAAGTTGCTATCGAATATTTACGTAGCCACAGATGAAAAGTTCAATGTGAAAAAGTTGAAAAGTATAAAATATTTACGCTTTTGTCTAAAAATATTCTTTCGGACGTAAAACTATTCCTCCTGTTTGCTCGACAAGAATTTCGTAAGTTTTTCCTTCTGTTGGAGTTATGTGTACTGCGGCTCCGATAAAACTACGTATGCCTTTGATTTTGGCAAGGTCGGGGTTTGTAAAATACTTTTGAAGTTCATTTATGCGTAAATTATAATTTGAAATTTCCATTCCATAGACATCTTTTGCAACTCGCCGAAACGAATATGGAATGCTATCTTTGTCAAAATATTCCAGCGGAATGCCCTCAGCCATAGGTATTTCCTCGCTGAAAATCCGATACGGAACGGCAATATTTGTTTGCTTTCCGGTCTCTATTTGGCTATACTCAAAGTTAAGAACTTTCGAGTCGATATAAAACTCTGTACCTTTGAGTGTTAGCTTCTGTTCGCCTGCCGCTTTGCCTTGTTCTGACTGACTGAAAAATTGTATTGTTAGCTCTAAGGTTTTCTTCTCCTTATCTATCGTTTCAACTTTAACCTCGGCAACCTTATGTCTTTTGTTTAAGTGCTTTAGAACGACCTCAAGTTCCTTGATTTGCTTTTCGTTGCGCACATATTCGTCGATAGATGAAATCCCTTTTGAAAAGCCAACGACCATCGTAAGAAAAATGACAACACCGAGAATCGCCGGCAGATTTAGCAGAAGTTTAGAGGCAATTCGCCCTAAGACCCCGAATAGAATATACAGTCTTTCTGCGACAGAAAAAGACGGAATTTCGTTATCTTTGTCTGCCGTTTTGTGTAGTAACTCTCTGGTTTTAAATTCATTCTTTATCGAGCTGAGAATATAAAGAATTATCGCCGAGAGAAAGGTCATGATGCCAAAACTGCTCGTAAATACAAAAAGAATAAATTCTCGAATTGGTATTAGAAACCAATTAATTTCATTCAAAATATTTAGTGTCTGCTCCATAATTTAAGAATTAGTAATTGGCTATTGCTTGAAAATAAGAATTTTATGCAATCTGAAAAATGAATTATTTATCCTAATTTAGTATAAAGTTGGTTTTGGGGGTGATTTTGCTTATTCTGCGACAATTTCAATTCCGCCTTTCGAGTGTATAATTATTTTATAAACAACGCCTTCTTCAAACAATCGCACTCCATCCAAGTCGTGCACAAGGCTGCCAAACTGCTTTTTTCTATTGTGAATTTCTCCAGATTTTATCTCTGCAAACAAATCTGTCAAAGCGATAGTTGTGCTTGCGTCAATCTGTTGGTGATGCAAAATCAACGGAAATCCATCTTTATCATACATCGGAATTAACAAAGTTCCATTTTTTGGCGCAATTTGGTCTGTGAAAATCTTATAAGGGAATGCAATTTGCTTTCCATTAGCCTGAACAATATAAAAATCGAAAGATAGCTCACGTCCGGGCATTTTCAATTCGGAGTACTTAATTTCCGCTCCATCAGCGTCATACAACTTCAGACCGACATGAATAAACTCTGGCGTACGGCTCAAAATTTTAAAGCGAATAGGAATTGTTTCTTTTTTTAGCCACGTAATTTCGCTCTTCAATTTTTCAATTTTTTCCTCTTGGTAATCTGTGCAGGAAAATGCGCCGACAACTATAATACAGAAAAGTAATTTGATTTTGAAACGATTTGAAAAAGTCATCATAAAAAATGTTTTGGAGTAAGAAAAGAAGAATGTAGTACAGAAAAATATTTTATTTATATTCAAGTTGATAATAATACTAATAGAACAGTTTATTTTTACGCACCTATATAGGTACTCTTACAAAAGTTCTTACGCTTTTTATTAACCTAAGTTGTTAATTCA
>JAOZMU010000181.1 GCA_029934165.1 Bacteroidales bacterium | reverse complement strand
TTTGCTTACGCCTGATTTAGTTTTAGTTAGGAATTTTAATGGCTTAATTTATTAATTTTTCCATTACTAAGCAACACTGTTCGCAAAATATCAAATATTTCGGAATGAAAAAGGTTACAATCTCAAAAATACTGTTATTCAACAGCTTAATACTTATTTTACTCACTCTTCTCGAACTGTCGATGGCGTTAGGCATTTATATCATCGGTAAAGAGCAAGAAACTATCCAAGAAGCTAGGCATAAATTCCAAAATAATATTCGACTTTTAGAAAAAAACACAAGTAGTGCGATTATTGATATTCAGACATTTATAGCCACAGGCGACGAAAATTTTAACCAAAGCTATAATACGCAAAAATCGCAAACAATTGGACAAAAACCATGGTTAGATGGTAGGTTATTTTCTGTTATTAAGACACTTAGCCAAGCTGCTCAGACCGAAGAGGAAACAAAATATCTTTCGGATATTACACAAACACTATCCGTCCTCGAAAAAAACGAAACAAAAGCCATCAATGCGATGCTTGGGCTTTTTGACGATGGCTATGGACGCTACAACCGTCGTGCAGAGCCAGATACCATGATGGCTATGCACGTGTTACATGGAGCAACCTACCAAGAAACCCTTTTGGAGTTCAAAACATCTATCAATAATTATTACAAATTAGTCGATAAAAGATTAAACGACAACATAGTTTTACTAAACGATAACATAACATTTACAGCGTTTTGGGCAGATATATTTTTATTTATTATCCTGACAATGATTATTTTAAACTATCTATTGTTTCATAAACGATTTCTTTCTCAATTAAAACAACTAAAAACCGATATAAACTCTATTGCAAGTGGCAACTATAATATAAAAATAGCGATAAATTCGCAGGATGAAATTGCTGATATTCAGCGGACTGTACAGCTCACGGCACAATCTTTGAGCAGCAAAGCAGATTTTGTAGAGAATGTTGGAAAACAAAATTTTGAAAGTAACTTCACGCCAGTTTCAGATTCCGATTTAATGGGAATTGCCTTGCTCGAAATGCGCGAAAAGCTAAAATTGGCTCGGAAAAACGAAAACAAACGCAAATTAGAAGAAAAACAACGTAGCTGGATTAGTAATGGCTTGGCAAAATTCTCGGAAATATTACGCCAAAATAGCGATATAGAAGATTTAAGCGAAGAAATAATTACTCATTTGGTGAAGTATCTTGACGCTACACTGGCAGCATTATTTACCATCAACAAGGATAATCCCGATGATATTTTCATCGAGTTAGTTAGTGCTTTTGCTTATGACAGAAAACGTATTATGCAAAAAAGAATAGAGCTAAACGAAGGCATTTTAGGTAGGGTTTATGACGAAGGTGTTACAGTTCACATGACAGAAATACCCAGCGATTACATAAAAATCAAATCAGGGCTTGGCGGTAGCACACCAAATTCGCTGGTAGTAGTTCCGCTAGTTTTAAATGACAACATTCTTGGAATGATTGAAATAGCAACATTAGAAACCTTTGCACCACATCAAATCCAATTTGTTGAGGAATTAGGACAAAGCCTGGCAACCACCCTTGCGTCAATTGAGATGAATATTAAAACCAAAATGTTGTTAGAAGTATCTGAAAAACAGTCTATTGAATTAAGCGAAAAAGAAGAAATTTTGCGACAAAACATTGAGGAAATTCAATCAAATCAGGAAAATATTATTAGTCGCGAAGCAAAAAGCAAAAAGAAGACTGAAGAATTATTGCTTCTGCAAAAAACTTTAAATCAGAAAAATAATGACCAGCAAAGAGAAATAGCCAAATTAGTCGACGATAATAATCAATACCTTTCTGGTTTAAAAACACAGAAAAATCGACTAAACAACATATTACAAAAAAACTTAGACGGAGTTGTGGCAATAAATGCAAAAGGAGAAATCAGCTTTTTCAACGAAAAAGCTGGTTCAATATGGGGCTATGCTACGCACGAAGTATTAGGACAAAACGTTAAAATACTCATGCCAGATGAGTTTGCAACAAATCACGATACGTATATTCAAAACTACTTAAAATCTGGCATGCCAAAAATAATTGGAACAGGACGCAAAGTAGAAATACTAAAAAAGGATAATACAAAAACGACGGTTTTTTTGTGGATAATAGATACTTCTGACAGTGAACATAATAGTTTTACCGCATTTATTCGTGAAACAGGTAAAATTACATAGAAAATATTAGCACGATGTGCTTACCAAAATTAAAAGTGAAATTACGATTTTTCGCTTAGTAGAAAATTAAATTTTTATTATCATGTTGAGCAAGATACGATTAGGAAGCAGGATTAATCTTGTCATAGTCATACTGTTACTCATAATATTCTCTTCTCTTGGCGTTGTGTTTTTTCAATATCAACGAAGCGAAATTCTAAGCCAGTTAGATGAGCGTATGAATACTGAACTCAACGATTTGAGTGACATTCTTAAATTACAAAACATTGAACGTCAGAAAAGTGTGTCAATTTCGTTAAACCTTGCGAAAGCTCTTTTCATCAAAACGGATTCAATAACACAAAACGATTCCTTGTCCTTAGATTATTTGGCAATAAACCAAATAACAAAAGAGCAATATCGCATTCGCGTTCCGTATTGGCACCATGATAACAATATTTTGCAGCGCAATTACGAATTTGTCGATATGATAAAAAAAGATACTGACGTTACCGCGACAATTTTCCAAAAAATTGACCAAGGATATTTGCGTATTTCAACTAATGTGCCGACAAATTCTGGCAAACGAGCTGTTGGTACATTTATCCCAAATTCGTCGCCGATTATTCAAACGATAGAATATGGGAACGACTATGTTAATCGTGCTTACGTAGTTAGCGACTGGTACACAGCAGCTTACACGCCTTTATATGTTGATGGAGAAATTTCGGGAATTTTATACGTTGGTATTAAAGAATTAGATTTAAAGAGTTTAAAGAGTGTTTTTGATAAACGAACATATTTTGAAACTGGTTATCCTTTTATCGTCAGTAGCGAAGGCTATATCCAAGTCCACCCGAAAGGTTATAATAAGATTGATATTCAGGGTACTGAGTTGTTTGCTAAAATCAAAAAAGCATACAGTAATCGACAATACAAAATTGAGTATAAATGGCCTGAAAACAACGAAGGTAAAGAAAAAATTGCGTATATAAAATACCTGCAAAGTAGTCAAGGTTTTATCTGTGTATCAGTATATACAGATGAATTATATTCGGAATTAAATCTTTTACGAGTGATTTTATTAGCAGGAATAATATTTTCTATAATAATTTTTGTGGCAGTATTTATGTCCATATTTGGTCGCATAACTAAATTTATTACACTATTAGTTACCAATATGAATGAAATGGCTACTGGAAAAATTGTTGTTTCCATTGAGCATAGTAGGCAAGATGAAATAGGTAGTATTGCAAACTCTCTGAACACGCTGATAAAAACTTGGAATGAAAAAATTGCTTTTGCAAAATCTATCGGTAATGGCAATTTTGGAGCAAAACTCAAACTACTGAGTAAAGACGATGTACTTGGTAATGTGCTGATTGAGATGCAAAAAAGCTTACAAAGTGCCGAGACAGAACAACAAAAACGCAGTTTAGAAGATTACAGGCGAAATTGGACATCTGATGGATTGGCAAAATTTGCTGAAATATTACGAAACAAAAATACCGATTTGCAACATTTTGGTGAGGAGCTAACGGTACAGATTGTCAAGTACTTAGGAATAGAAATTGCCGCTTTTTATTTGGTAAACGATACAGACTCTAACGATATTTTCATAGAGCCTGTGTCGTTATATGCGTACAATCGGCAGAGGCAGGTGGATACTCGCATCGAACTCAACGAGGGATTGATTGGACGAGTGGTATCCGAGCGTAAGTATATTTACATGACAGAGCTTCCGCATGATTATATCAAAATCACATCAGGATTAGGTGGCGAACAGCCTAACAGTCTGTTAGTTCTTCCTTTTATTTACAATAAACAAATTCTCGGAGTTTTAGAGTTAGCATCTTTTAAAACGTTTCAACCGTTTGAAATAGAATTTACTAACAAAATTTGCGACAGTATCGCGTCTTCGATAAATAGCGTAAAAATAAATACTCATACTCAAGAACTATTGTACAAATCCAAGCATCAAGCCGAAGCTCTGGCAGCCCAAGAAGAAGAATTGCGACAGAACATCGAAGAGATGCAAACAACTCAAGAAGAGTCATATAGACGCGAAAAAGTTTTAAATTCTTCAGTGTCAGAACTACGTAAGCTAAAATCGGAAGATGAATTGAAAGATATTCAACAAACAAAACAAACCGTAGAACTACAATTGCAACACAAAAAGGTGTTAAATGAGCTTAAAATAAAGGAAAACACAAGTCGTTCTATCATAGAAAATAGCTTAGATGGTGTTATAATAATTAATGAGACTGGTATAATTTCTTTTTTCAATAATTCTGCCACGAAAATTTGGGGATATACCGCCGAAGAAGTTTTGGGTAAAAATGTAAGTATGCTCATGCCTTCTAATGTTGCCATCAAACATAATTCATTTATTAGCAACTATTTACGTACTAATAAAGCTAAAATTATAGGTATCGGACGAGAGGTTTTAGCATTACGAAAGAATGGCTCGCAGACGTATATTTTTCTTTCTATTATTGAAACAAAAATAGCTGGAAACACTAATTTCACAGCTTTTGTAAGGGATTTGACACAAGATAAAGAAATTCAAGATGAGCAAGTTTCACTCACCGAAAATATCATGGCAAAAGAGCTTGAATACAGGTCGCGTATTGATAATCTGGAGGCTATTTTGCGTAGCAACAATATACCTATTCCAGACAATAAGCAATATAGCTTAATTAATTGGCTGCCAGAATATAACTTGAATATTGAAATTATTGATAATCAACATCATAACTGGATAAAATTAATCAATAACTTGCACGATGCCTTCAAATTAGGACGTGCAATGAAACAGCTTGAATCCATTTTCGATGAATTGCATGACTACACAGGTTTTCATTTTGGTACTGAAGAAAAATTCATGCAAAACTTTGATTATGATGACTATGAAAATCATCACGATAGCCACACTAAGTTTTTTGAGCAGCTCGAAAAATTCCGTAACGAATATGAAAAAGGTAAACCTCAAGTGGCTTACGATTTGATGCAATTCTTACGCAAATGGGTACATATCCACATCACAGAATGTGATAAAAAATACGTAGAATGTTTTAAGAATAATAACGTGTAGTTATTATTCTTTTGGGTGCAATTTTATTTTACATAGCATAAACACTGATATAATAAAAACAAGGCTAAAGAAATATTAACTATGAATTTTAAGATATATGTTGGAGGACAATTTGTTGCAACCGACAACGAACTAAAAGTATTTAATTCCTTTGATAATCAATTAATTGCAAGTACTTATATTGCTTCTCCTGTCGTATTAAATGATGCAATTATCGCAGCAGAATCTGCCAAACCAAAAATGAGAGAAATGCCAGTATTCAGAAGGTACTCAATATTGATGCAGATTGCTAAAAACTTGGCAGAAGACCGTCAGTCATTTGCAGAAATTTTGGCTTTAGAAGCCTGTAAACCAATCAAATACGCATTGGGCGAAATTGATAGAGCAGTGCAAACATTTACTGTCGCTGCCGAAGAAACAAAAAGGATTCCCGCCGAGTATTTTTCTGTCGATTGGACACCAGCAGGCATTGGAAAAGAGGGGTTTGTAAAATATTTTCCTGTCGGTTTGGTTGCCGGAATTGCGCCTTTCAATTTCCCTCTGAATTTGGCTGTTCACAAAATTGCTCCAGCCATTGCATCAGGAAACTGTATCATCATAAAGCCCTCACGTTCAACGCCATTGTCGGTTTTGAAACTTGCTTCGATAATTGATAAAACTGAATTACCAAAAGGGGCAATTTCCATTCTCCCAATGGATAGAACGTCTGGTAATCTGCTTGTTACAGACAAAAGATTCGCAAAACTTAGTTTCACCGGCTCGCTTTCTGTTGGTTGGCAAATGAAACAAGACTGTGGCAGAAAAAAAATCACATTAGAATTAGGAGGCAATGCAGGCGTAATTGTCTCGAACACAGCAGATATTGATTTTGCCGTTGATAGGTGCGTAATTGGCGCTTTTGCATATTCGGGACAAGTTTGCATACATACTCAAAGAATATATATTCACGAATCGAAATTTGATGAATTTACAGCAAAATTTTGTGCTGTAACTGAAAAACTTGTTTCAGGTCATCCTCTTGATAATAAGGCGGATATATCTTCAATGATTGACGAAGCAAATGCAATGCGAGTAGAACATTGGGTTGATGAAGCTGTTGAACAAGGAGCAAAAATACTACACGGTGGCAAAAGAATTGGTGCTTTATACCAGCCAACAGTACTAACAAAAACCAATGCAAATATGCGTGTTTGTTCCGATGAAGTCTTTGGTCCTGTTGTAGTTTTGGAAAAATATTCTAATTATTCTAACGTAGTAGATGAGATTAACAACACAGATTTTGGATTACAATCGAGTGTTTTTACTAATTCAATATCCGAAATGAACTACGCATACGAGCATGTTGATGTCGGTGGTCTGATAATAAACGAAATACCAACTTTTAGAGTTGACCACATGCCGTATGGTGGAGTTAAAAATTCTGGTTTTGGACGCGAAGGAATAAAATATGCAATTATGGAGATGATGGAACCAAAATTATTGATAAAAAATACTTAGGCAATTTACAATATAAGGTCTAAGACCTATTTTTTATGAAACGTTTAAGCTGTGAATTAACAA